>CAYQWL010000085.1:0-16859 GCA_964421195.1 uncultured bacterium
AAAAAAAGATATTGCATATACGTTATCAGGCGAGCGTTCCGCAATAAATAGAGTAAGATCGTCAAACTCGCCAAGCGTTTCGCTCACTTCAGGCGATATAGAAAGCGTTAGATTGACGCTGGCCGGCGCATTCGAAGAAGCCGAAGGGCCAGGCGCCGGTTCGAAAGCCGATGCCTTAACCGAAGATGCAATCTGTTTCGAAATTAATGGCCGTCCTGCCATAAGACTTTCAATATCGGATAAAATTTGTTGTACATCTACCGATTCATCTTCCGGTTCATCTGATGATACTGCGCTTATAAGCGCAGTTAAAAGATCAAAACATCTAAACAGAACTTCAATGACATCATCATTAAATTTTTGCTTACCCTGCCTGATATTATCCATTACATTTTCCATTTTATGGGTAAGGCTATTAATTTTATTATATCCCATCATGCCCGACATTCCCTTAATGCTGTGAGCGGCGCGGAACATATTATTAATACTTTCAGTTTCTGCTTCGCGATTTTTTAATTTTTCGAGTTTCAGTAATTCTGAATTCAAAAGCTCGAGATAATCACCGGACTCGGCCAGAAATAAATCGCGGCTTTCTTTTAAATCATCATTTACCGGCATTTTTAATACTACCTTTCATCATACAAAGATATTTCATAATTTTTAATTTCCTCAGTTTTAAAACAATGCTCGAAACTTTTTACTTCGCTGGAACTTATATACAAAATTTTAAAATAAAGCTCAAAATTTCCCTGGTCAATTTCTTCCATGGTGGGAATAGTTTTGACTATTTCGCCATATTCTTTAAGACTTTTAAAAAGCATAAAAGCATTAACCATTTTCATTGGAAGATCCGGAACGAATTCTACGAGCGCTGAATACAGCTGCATTCCATTGCTTTTTTTATCGCTTATCACGAGATTTTCATAAGAAGTAATCTGAAAGTTTTCAGTTTTAACATCTATAACCCGCATTAATTTTTTAGACGGCGCTTCTTCTTTAAATTTTAAAATTCGTTCTTTAATATCGGTATTAGAAAAAACCGGTTTTATACCCACATTAATCGATTTCATACATTCTTCAAAATATTTCAAAACTTCAAAAAGCAACTCGACTTTTTCTTCAGTAATAAACTCTAACCCGCTTCTTACTCTATCGAGAATAGTTTCTATATCATGCGCAACCTCTGACATATTTTTGATACCAAGCATCGCCGTAGCGCTTTTTAAAGTATGCACCGAGCGAAATATTTCTTTAACCGCATCCGGATCCGAGTAATTATCAGCAAGCCTGACCATGCTCTGCGCCATCGCAGATATATTTTTTTGTGAATCAATGGCGAAAGATTCATAATCTTCAAGCAGCTCAACTTCAGCAAAAACCTGTTCGGCCGAATCGCGGCTTTCTTCTTTAAGCGTAATCCCGACCGTCCTGATATTTTCTGTAGAAATAGAAAGTTTAGAAGCAATTTCTTCAGGAGTAAAATTTGACAGAATAAAAAATTTAATACGCATATCAAAATTTTCAGGTGAAAAATCTTTAATATTATCCGGCAGCGAAGCCGTGATGGGTACGACGCAGAGAAGCTCTCCGCAGGATTTAGCGCTTTTATATATGTCAAATCGAGTTTTTTGAGCTTTAATAATATCAGTTTCAAGCATAAGATCTATTTCATATACCGGCCTTCCACGATTAAAAGCATCGAGCAGTTTTCCTTCATAATTAAGCGCAATTTCAACTTTAGTTTTAGAATCTATATTTGAATCTATTTCAATTTTTAATTTTTTAGACGATTTATCCGTTTTCTTTTTATCTGATTGATAATCCGGTTCTTCTACTTTTATAGTTTTTGCCAGATCTGAAGTTTTAACTTCATTAATTACATCAGCCGAAGACGAAATCGCGGAAGATTCACGGCCTAAAGCTATATTTATAAGCTCTGGAACATCTATTATCAACCCGACTGTATCGCCGCTTAAAAGCGTGGTGCCTGAAATGCCTCGAACCCTGCCGAAACAATCATCGAGAAGCTTTATTACGACTTTTTGCGGAGGCAAAAATTTATTTACTCTGACGCCTATCATTTCGTCACGTTCTTTTATAACTACAATATTTTTAATTTTTTCAGGCTCCAGACGCCCGGCATTCATATTTAAAATCGAAGTAAGCTCATAAATTTGAAGAGTCGAGCCCCTGAATAATATAGTAGTTTGATCGGCGACCGATTTTATTTCATCACTTTCAATCGAAAGGGTCGATACAACCATGGAAATCGGAATCGCATAAATAACGCCTTCAACTTCGATCATCAGAGCATCGGTTATATTAACCGCTGAAATAATTGGAATTTTGAATACAAATTTTGTTCCGGCGTCGATTTGCGACTCGATTTTAATAAAACCCTTAAGCTTTTCAACGCTGGTTTTAACGACATCCATTCCAACCCCGCGGCCTGATACTTCAGAAACCGTCTCACGCGTCGAAAAGCCTGGCATAAAAATAAAATCATATTTTTCTTCTTCAGACATCTTATCGATACGTTCCTGCGTGGTTAAACCTTTTTCAAGAGCTTTAGCGCACACCCTTGCGCAATCTATACCGGCTCCGTCATCATGAACTTCAATATAAATAAACCTGTCTTTTTTATAAACATTTATTGAAATAACGCCTTCTTCAGGTTTATTTTTCATCTGCCTTTCTTCGGGCGGTTCGATCCCGTGATCTACCGAATTTCTTATTAGATGAATCAAAGCGCCGTTGAGTTCTTCTATTATAGCCTTATCTACTAAAGTTTCCGCGCCGTTCGATTTCAGCTTAATTTTTTTATTCTGGCTTCGCGCAAGATCGCGAATTAAACGTTGAAGCGTAACCATCATATCTTTAAATTCAACCTGACGCACATCCATAACAGTCTTATGAAGATTATTCGCGGTCTGGCGGGATGTCATGGTAATTTGTTTAATGATATTTAAAATAAGCTTATTAACCGGCCGCTGTCTGGTATAAGCTTCTTCTACTTCTTTTTCAAGCAATGAAAGACGCGTTCCAGTAATAATCACTTCGCCGGTTTGATCAAGCAATTTATTCAAATGAGACATTTTTACCTGAATAGTTTCTTCCATAAATCAAATTCCTTTTTTACACCTTTTTAATGAAAATCAACGTTCAATAACGCGGTTTTAAAAAATTATCGTTTATAAATAGAAGGCCTGACGTATTTAAAATTAGACTTTATTCTCATAAGGCTTTCCGCATGGCCCAGGATTAAATAACCGCCGTCATTAAGAGCATTATAAAGATTATGTATAACATGCGTTTTAGACTCGTTATCAAAATATATCAAAACATTGCGGCAAAATATGCAGTCAAACTTCATAAGCGTCATATTTTCTTTCAAATTATGTCTTTTAAATTTAACCATTTTTTTATAATGCGGTTTAACTATATACTTTTCTTCACCGGCCGCAGTAGAAGATTTTTGACGATCAAAATATTTGTTTATAGCGTAATTATTAAGGCGTGATACCGCATAGGGGCCGTAAACCGCTTTTTCCGCATTAGCGAGCACCGTCATATTAATATCTGAAGCAAGTATCTGAATATTCCAGCCCGGCACTCCATCGAGGGCCTCGGCGACAGTCATAGCGATTGAATAAGGCTCTTCACCCGTCGAAGAAGCGGCGGACCAGATTTTAATAAATTTATTTCGCGCAAGCTGTCTTTTTTCAACATCAGCAATAACAACCGTACGTAAAAAATCAAAATCCGTTTCATGCCTGAAAAAATAAGTCTCATTGGTAGTTATTGCATCTATAAAATGCGCCATTTCTTCCTGAGCGCGCGAATCATTTCGCGCTAAATAATCATAATACTCGCGATATGAAGAAAGATTCAACGCTTTTAACCGTTTACGCAATCGATTAGAAACAAGGGCTATCTTTGAATCGCGTAAATGTATTCCCGCCACCTTATAAATTAACTTCGCGAATAATTGAAATTCACCCGTCGTAATAGGAGCATAAAACTGATCAATCAATAAATTCACCACCAGACTATAAAACGGCCATAGCCGCGGCTAAACTTAAGCAGCGGCGTCTATAGCGCCTCGTTCTTCGAGAGTTAAAATTTTATCTATTTCAAGTAAAATCAAAAGTCTTTTTTCGAGCTTGCCGACGCCTTTTATATAATCGCGTCCGGCATTAGATACCGCCGGAGGCGGAGGTTCTATATTTTCGTCCGAAAGCCTTAAAACTTCAGAAACCCCATCAACGATAATTCCTACGATACGTTCGCGCACCGAAACGACAACTATTCGCGAATCGCTGGTTTTTTCAGCATAAGAAAGGCCGAAACGTTTACGAAGATCTATTATAGGAATAACATTACCGCGCAGGTTAATAATTCCTTCTATAAAATCAGGCATTTGAGGAACATGGGTTATTTCCTGCATTCGAATGATTTCCTGGACTTTCATAATGCTTACGCCGTATTCTTCGACGCCGAGACGGAAGCTTACAAGCTGCTCCTGCTTCAATCCTTTTTTTTCTTCCGTTGACATAAATCCTCCGGTTAATTATAATTTTTTTAAATAATCAATAGCTTCTTTTTCAGAATTAGTAACTTTAATTATTTTATTCAAATGAACGACTTTAAAAATATTCATTATTTTCTCGGTCGCGTTTATAACCACAAGATCACCATTCATTGAAGAAAGTAAACGCTTTGACGACGAAATAACGCCTATCAAATGAGAATTAATATTATGTAATTCTTTCAAATTAATTATTATTTTATTCGTTTTTTTAGCGGCTTCTTCTATTATTATTCTTAAATCTTCTTTAAAAGTTTGCATATCTTCATTTTCTATATCGAAAATCAAAATACCATCTTTATTACGTGTTTTTAAAGCCATACTTCACCCCTGTCAGTCTCTTTTTTTAGACATAATTATTTTATTGCCTTTTTCATTAAACTCGATATGGTCCATATAAGAATTAATCAAAAAAATACCCCGGCCGGAACCTGCGTAGATATCATCGTTTAATTTATAATTTTTCAAATCCGGAACCTGAAATCCTTCGCCTTCATCTTCTATAGTTATTTTAACATCTTCTTTAGTGAAAATTATTTCACATATAACAAATTTATCAGGCGAAGAACCGTTACCGTGGCACACTGCATTGGTGAACGCTTCCGTAAGCGCGAGCTGAATTTGCCAGTTAGAACTGAAGCCATAAAAAATTAACATATTATTTAAATAATACGATATCTCTTCAAGGTGTTCGACAGCCGATTTTATTTTAAAAACGCTTACCGCCGATTGAAGAAACGTATAAAAATTTTTCTGCTGCCTGCTGACGGCGCCGGCTAAAAAAGCTTTTTGAATAATATCACGCACTTCATTAATATTAACGGGCTTAATCATATAATTAAAAGCGCCCAATTTAAGAGACTGCACCACATTAGATATCGAACCGGCAGCGGTAAGAACTATTATAGGAGTGTTTTGATTAATATCTTTAAGGTTCATGATAATATCGAGCCCATCGAGATCGGGCATATACATATCGGTAATAACGAGATCGAAACTTTCTTTTTTAAAAATTTCGATCGCATCGCTGCCATTAATTTCAGTCACCACTCTATGGCCTTCCGATTTTAAAAATTTAGACAATAGCCGCAGGATAGATTCATCGTCATCGATTATAAGAATACTGCCGATAATTTTTTCAAACACTCCATAACTCCTTTAATTAAATCAATTAATTTTCAATCGTTCAGATACTGCTTCTTCTATATTTTTATAAATCGTAAATACGCTTATTAAATTAGCCACCTTCAATATTTGTTGAAGTGAATGCGGTATTTTGGTAAGCGATAATAATTTATTCGATTTATTAAAAGTTCTTTGAAGCGAAGCAAGAAGCCCGATGCCCGAAGAAGATATGGATTCTATTTGAGCGAAATCAAAAATAACATGAGGCAAATTTTCAGGCACGCTTTCACTTATAAAATAATCGTTTATCAAAATATTTTTAAGATAAACCGCTCCCTGCTGATCGAAATTACCTATTATTTGAAAAACGATATAATTATCGCCTTTAATAGTATTAACTTCCATAAAACCTCACTTTTACAATCTAACTTCGGCTCAACCGCTAACTATTTTACTCGCCATTTCATCTGAAACGGAAAAATTCCTGACTTTCATTATAATAAAAGCCAGATCATCGTGCTGCGGATTTCCGCCGAGATGTTTTTGTATTTTATTCAGGATGTTACGGCCTATTTTTTCAGAAGTCTCATTTTTGTTCGATAATATAACTTCTTTAATTTTATCGACGGAAAAGCTCTGATAACTCGTATTATAATTATCACAAACGCCATCGGTAAACAAAAATAATATATCGCCTTCTTCCATAATAACCCGGTTCACTTTATAAACCACCGTTTCAAATATTCCCATTATCGTGCCGCTCGATTCCAGTCTTTCTATTGATGAGTCCGCCGCGCGATATAAAATCGGCTGTTCATGGCCGGCATTGACATAACATAAAAGATTATCGGCGGGATCATAACTCGCAAAAAACGCCGTAGCCATCGAGTTGGACTGCGTTTCAGCGCAAAGCGCGCAATTGAGCTTATTTATGATATTATCAAGTCCAATAATAGTATCCGCATAAGCTCTAAAAAAAATTCTTATCGTATTCGCAAAAATAGCCGCATGAATGCCATGCCCTTCTACATCGCAAAGATAAAAAAGATAACGTCCGTCATTCTGTTCGATAAAATCATAAAAATCGCCGCCAATATCAAAAACCGGTCTGTAAATACTGAAAATATCAATTTTATCACCTGCCGGATGTTTTTTAGGAAAGGTATTTTCAATAATTTTCCTGGCTGCTTCGATATCGCTTTTAATTTCGGTTTCTTTAATGTGCTGCGTGAAAGTGTTGTTGATAAGCACTTTAAGTTCGTTCGCCCGTATCGGTTTTTGAAGAAAAGAAACGCGGTTACGCTCACAAAAATTCATAATGCGTTCATCGACAAAACTGCCGGTAATAAGAATACTCATCATATCAGGAAACAAAAATTTAGCATTTTCAATAAGTTTCAACCCTGAATCTTCCGATTCCATTTTAATATCCGTTATTAAAAGAGAAATATGATCGTTTTTAATAATTTCAAAAGCGCAATTCGAATCTTTAGAACATATAACTTCATACCCCCAGAATTCAAGGGCCTCTTTTAAAAAGTCTATTATATACGACTCGTCGTCAACGATAAGAATCCTGAACGCCTTAGAAGAGCCGGGTTGATTGACTGAGCGCATTAATAAAACTACTCCTGAAATTTAATAAAACGGCCCGATGTAAAACACGGTTCAAACCGCCGCTCTTATTGATGAGGATTACCAAGCTGCGGCTCGTTAAAATCAATTCTTGAAGAAAGCAACTCATCGAGAGTTTCAAGAATTACCGGTATTTTAAAATTTGAAACCGAATGTTTTTTCAAAAGTTTTTCGAGCACGTTTGAAGTGAGATCCACGCCGCCATAAACAACCATTTTATTCAAAACCCGATATCTTGAAAATAAACGAGCTATTTCCGCGCGGCGATTAAGAAGACGGGTGCATTCATTTTTTACAAATTCTTTTTTCGAAGTTATTTCATTTTCAGCCATAGTTTCTTCAGGCCCATCGATATTATCGAGCAAATAACTATAATTAGCCATCGGCGGTATATTGGTCCGAATCGCCGAAGCCGGCACGTCAAAATTATTGTTAATAGTAATCTGCTCTTTGGGAGTGAACATAGAAATATAATTAGAATTTAAAATAAACGGCACCTTTTTTTCTTCAGCGGTTTCTTTAATCGCGGCATCTATTTCATCGAGAATGGAATTGAAAAAATTTTTACTGTCAACATCGTTTAAATAATCAACTTCGCTTATACGTAAAATAACAGCATTCATAGATACATATTTTTTTTCCTTCTGTTCGTCTAATTTTTTCTTTTCATCGTAGTAATCGCGATCGAGTTTAAAAAGCTGGGCATGGTATTCGGAAGTACGCTGCTTTCTAACCGCTTCATCGGATATTTTAGTATAATCATCGGAATACTTCTGATTTGCAACCGCCTGCTCACGGCTTACTTTAACTCTCAATTTATTAATCTCCGCCTCTATTGAATCGATTTCAAACTGCAATCTCTTCATATCGGCTTCGGTATTTTCTTTTAATATTTTATATTTATCCTGTCTTTCACGAATTTGCTTCAAAAATTCAGATTTAGTCAAACCGCCTTTTAAAGGACGAATAAATATATTGGCATCATAAGAATAGTACTGCATCATGGGATGAAAAGCAAGCAAAGCGGCCATATCTACATACCCAATCTTCAATCCCTGCGCTATATAATCATTTTCAGACTGACTTTTTTTCTTTTCAGCCGCAATAACACATGCTGAAAAAATATTATTAAAATAAATGATTAAAAATAAACTCAGTAAGAAAAAACAGATCTTTTTGAAAAAATTCAAGTTAATCACCACCCCATATATATATACCAGAATTGATAAATTAAATCAAGATAATTTTAATCAGATAATTTTAAATAATAACTAAACTAAAAATAAAAAAAAGACCGCCTCCAGAATACAGAGACCGGCCTTTTTTTAAAAAATACTTTTTAATTAACCGATAAATTTCGATTTTATATACTACAATAACGACTCATTTTAAGTAAATCAAGCCTTAACATCTATATTCGAATTTTCATCGGCCATTAACTTTTCCGTTATATTAAACTTTATTTGCTTATCAGCCTGTTCAAGAAGCTTTTCAGCGGTTTGTTCATGAATCTGTCCTGATTTTTTTAACATTTCAAGCGCAACATACATCTGCGTATTAACGGACCCTACACCGCTCATATAATCACCTTCTTTTAATTTTAACATTTAATTCATTCCCTTATATTATCATTTTAACATATTTTTAACTAAAATTCAAGTTATAAAATTTAATTTAATTTTTTATCTTTTAAAATTTTAAAAATACGTCTTCTTTAAGTTTTTGATTTTTAAGTTTATTATTAATAACTTAAATCAAAAAACCATTCTTCAAGGCCGTTTAAAAACGTTTCGCCACATTCACAACATTCACAATAGTTTAAATGATTCAATACTGATTCTGAACCGCATTTTTCACATTTTAAATTTTTCATTTAAATCACCCCTTTTTCCTGCAATAATAAGATGCAATTTACATGCCAAACTTAAAACGGTTAATTTTAGTATATTTTTAAAATATAAATTTTTAAAATAAGAAATTATCCAATTATTTAGTGCATTTTATAAGCATTTTATTAAAAGTGTTTAAAATTTAACCAGAAGAAAAAAAATTTAATCATAATAAGATTAATTAATGGTTCATTTTTAATTTATTATAAAGCCATTTAATGATTTTCAAACAAATTTTTTTACTATTATTACTGACTTTTTAAGTACGATAAATAAGTAATTACAGATTAATAAATATAAATAACAAATTCATAAATAATGCGTTAATCGCATTATTACTTAAAAGGCAAAACTGCATCGATAATAACAGAAGATGTAGCTTTTTCATTCAGGCCATAACGGACAGCTTTAATTTTGTTCAATATCATTTTTAGTCTTTCATTATAATCGGAACGGCCTGAAAATTCTGGATTGGCGCCATACGGCTTTATTTCTACGGAATCCGTTTCGATAGATAAAGCAGAGGCCGGTATTGACGCGGCCGAAACTGCTTCGATCTCGCATGTATGTTTTAACGGCCATGTATTAATTCCCATATTAACCTTCGCAGCCGAAATTATATTACTCCGTAACTCGGCCGCGCCGGTATTATTAATGCTAAAACCGCAGTTTAAAAGCTTTTCGCCGGGCAATGAAACGGAAAAAGTTTCTTTATAATAATCAGTATTTTTATCGATAATGCCGAGTGAAGTTTCGCTCACTTCAAAAGAACGGTTTTCGGCCTTTTCAAGAAGCTCAGCATGTAACTTCCCTGTATGCGTTTCATTGCGCCGGGAGATTTGAGGCGTTATAAACATTACAATTTCTGTGCTTATTTTATCAGTACGCACGTTCCTGAATATCTTACCGAGTCCGGGAAGAGTAGAAAGCAAAGGAATTTTAAAAACGGTAGTGCGTTCCTCGGAATTTATAAGCCCCCCTATAACAGCGGTTTCATTAGAATTAAGGCGCACGACCGTTACGGCGTTCCTGGTTCTTATATGCGGATAACCTTCTTTAGTATATTCCACCACCGAACTTACTTCATTATATATTTTAAGAGTAACCTCGTTTTCATTATGTATTTTTTCGACCTGTATCTGAAGTTTGATGCCGACGCTTTCCCATTGAACGGTTTTATTGAGCTGAACACTATCGCCAGCCGCTGTTTTAGACGCCGATGTTATTTCGATAGGAATTTTATCGCCGACCTGTATTTCGGCTTTCTGCTGGTCGAGAACTTTCAAACTTGGTTGCGCAAGCACTTCTGCGGCATTTTCTTTAATAAGCGTATCGATAAGTACCTGATCTTTCAATGTGGCAAGCGATTTTAAATTTATTATAGCATGGGAGTCCTGCTTGAATTTTACGCCAAGATCTTTTAAACGGTCGCGCTTTACCTCGACGAGTTTTAAATCGACCGTCACCTGAGGTTTTTTATAATCCATTCCCGCGACTATTTTTTTTGCAGTCTCTATATTTTCAGGCGTGTCTATCATAACAATCCCATTAATTCGTTCATTCAACGATACTTTAGTATTTTTTCCTATAGTTTTTAATATATTAATGACCTTTTTAGGATCGTCATTTTCAAGAATAAACACATGAGAAACCGTTTCCGATTCATATTCGGCGGCTTTTGCGCGCGGATAAACAAGAAAAGTGTTTTCATTCATTTTCTTCAGCATCAATCCGTTAGTTTTTGCGAACATTTCCAGAGCCAGCTTAACCGGCATATTACGCGCAAAAAAAGTAACCCGCTTTTCAGGAACGGTTTCATCTAAAAAAATATTATAACGCGTTACCCGCGAAAATGATTCTATTACCTTTTGAATATCAGTATCGACGAATACGAGTGAATTCAGGGAAACCTCGTAATATTCCGCCGACATGGCCGGCGAAGACGGATAAAAAAGAAAGAATAGCCATAAAATAAACACTATAACAACAGCGTACAAATGCCTCGAAGCGGCGACACGCGCCGCGAAAAATGTATGTCCCGCCTCAACCGCGGATTCTGCAGCGTTTTTAAATATGATTTTCATAATGCCATTATATCATAACAATAAAATTAAAGTCAATATCAGCGCTGTTCAAAATATTTTTATTTTTCTTAAAAACACCAAACAAATTATCAACAACATAAATATTACTCAGCGCCATATCAGTAACGCATCTGGCTGATTATAAATATATATTAATATGTATCAATGGCGAATGCATAACAAAAATCGAATCAATATAAATCAACTTTCGGCGTATTGACAATTATTTAATATTATGATATATTTTAATTAAAAATAAGCCTGTAACCGATACCGGCCGTACTGAACGTCTGAAAATAATTCAACGCAAAATATTAACGAATAATAACGAAAGCAAAATCCTGTACAGTACAAGTTTTTATTCGTAAAAGGGCAATTATGGCAAAAAATAAAAATACCGGCGGTAAATCTGACGCCATAGCGCTTTTAGAAAAAGCGCTCGAAAAAATATTCGCTAAAAAAGCGGAAAGCGCGCTTAACGACCTTATAGAAGCGTACGGTATCGACGCTGAAAATTCAAGAATTATATCGGCGCTCGCTTTATGTTATATGATGACGGGCGATAAAACGAAAGCTATAGAAATGTATAAAAAGTCTATCGAAGCGGCGCCGGACGATACAAAACTTTATTATTATCTCGGACGTCTTTATACAGAAGATAACAGACAGGTCGAAGCCATGTCAACTTTTTCCACCGGAATTTATAAATGTAAAGAAAAACTCAAAGTAAAACAAAGCGCGGAAACCCACATAGACCTCGCCAAAATATATGCGTTTCAAAATCAACATGAAGAAAGCATATTAACTTTATTTAAAGCTCTCAAACTCGATGATAACAATTCCGAAATATACCGCATGCTTGCCGAAGAATATTTTAACATAAAACTATATCGAGAATCTATTGTAGAAGCCGAAAAAGCAATCAAACTTAACGATAAAGACTACGAAGCGTTTTTATACGCAGGACTTTCATACCATAAATTAAATATTATGAGCCGCGCGCTCGATTATTTCAGCCGCTCTCTCGCGCTGAACCCGGCGCAGCCCGAATTAAAATCACTTCACGATAAAATAATCGAACTAAAAAGCCAGAACGGGCCCACAGTAGAAGAAACCATTCATTTTTCCAGACAGACCGTCAGATACCGCGGAACTGTCAAATGGTTCAATGACGAAAACGGCATAGGTTATATCAAAAGGCACGACGACGATTCTGAAATTTTCGTACATTATCTGGCCGTTAATAAAGAAGGTTACCAGAGTTTATACGAAGGCGAAGAAGTCGAATTCTCGATTGACACCGCTTCCACGGGTAAAATAGCGGTTAATATAACCGTAATACCGGGGTCGATTTCAAGAACTAAAAACGGCAGAGTAAAATGGTTCGATGAAGACCGGGGCGTCGGAGAAATAACACTCGAAAACCGCGATTCAGTTCTCGTTCATTATACCGCTATTATCGGCGACGGAATAAAAACGCTTCTTGCAGGCGGAAACGTAGAATGCGAAATATTCGACACCGAAAACGGACCGCAGGCGTTCAACGTAAAAAAAATTAACGGATCGCGCGCAGCCGCTTTATTAGAAAACCGCGGCGATAATAAATTTCACGGAAAAATCAAATGGCTCGACAAAAATAAAAATATAGGCATCATTGAAGAAGATAATGGCCATTTTCAGGCTATTTTTAAACCATCGGAAACGGCGGGCGTAATTAAAAATTTAAAAACCGGATTAAAAATAAAATTCAGCGTAGTTGACGTGGAAGCGCTCGAAAGTGAAAATGTAAAAAAAGCCATAGATATAGAGGTTTCAAACAATGAGTGATTGGTTTTTAAATAATATGATAATTTGCGCAAAATGTTCGAACCTGCTCTGGTTTTCACCGGAAGGCCACATGCTGTGTAAATGTCCCGACTTTTCTTTAAATAAAGTAAGCGCAAAAGATATCGAAAAAACCTTCATAAACGATCTGACCGAAAAACTTTTTAACGACGATATTTTTATCGGCCGAATAACTCAGGCGGCTAACGCCGCACTCGGCCAGACTGGAAGTTTAAATCAAAAACAGGTCGCGCAATCGCTTTTAAACCAATATGAAAAAATATTTAATTCAGCTAATTACTTAAATAAACGTAAACTAACACTTACCTTAGTTAAAAGCATAAAAATACATCCAGATCTTACGCTCGAAATTGAATATAACGATATTTAAAAATTCAGCCTTATGGAAAGGACGCCTCTGGTGGGGCAGCCGGTCTTCAAAACCGGCAGGCCATAGAAATATGGCTGGTGGGTTCGATTCCTACCCTTTTCCGCTTGATAACAGTCAATTTAAAAGAGATTCAAGACAATCAAAAATATCTGTCGCAAATCTGATAATAAAAACAAAATATACAAACACCGCTAAATAAAAAAGGCGGATATATTTTTAACGGACATTTTTTAAGGAAGATAACCAATCTGCCTTTTTTCCGCTTAAAAATCACGTTACGTCATTACGAACAGTTTATTTGCGTTCCCGCGCCGCGCATAGCGCTCATTAACGCCGCATAATCGAGAGAAAATTCGAGAATATCCCCGCACGATATTCGCCGGGCGCAGTCGGCCACGTCCGCTATAAGATAATCGGAAGAAGCGCCCAGCACGTAAACGCCTTTTTCTAAAGGTTTAATTCCATTTAAATAAAAATGTTTTCTTCCAAGATCGAGCAACGCACGGCGTCTTTTAACGCCAGGCCTCATGCCGCCAAAATCTATTAATTCGTTAAATGCGTTCTGCGTACGTACGCCATATAATATCGAATCTTTTTCCCTGCATTCTATTACCTGAGCGGCCACGCGAAATACATCCTGTTCGAGCCAGTCGATCGGCCGTTTTGTCAATACATCCATACCGAGAAAAATAGCTTCTCCTATGCGCACGTTATTTATGCGCGCTCCGGCTTTATTTTCATGTATCAAACCAAGCAGCGAGCTATTGCCGCCGGAAATCATCGAAAATTCAAAACCATATTTTTTTTCAGATGTTTCTATTATATTTACGAATTTTTTTAAAATATCAAAAGAAGGAACCACCCCGGAAAAACAGGCATGATTGGTAGCCGCCCCATAAATGTTTATTTTTTTTATTTTAAGCGCCATACGCAGAAACGAATCAAAATCATCGAGCGGTATCCCTTCCCTCAAATCGCCGGAATCAACCGCCAGTAAAACTTTTGCACCAGGTTTCGATTTCGCGATCGCTTTTAATTGAAAAATATCTGAAACAAAAAAATAATCAATTTCAGATAAGTAAGAACGAAAAAACTCATGATCATTTTCGCTCATGAGTTTAATAAGGCCGATTTTTAAATCTAAACCGGCGCAATATTTTTTAATCAGATCAAGCCGCCGGATACATGAATCAAAAATGCCTTCAGGCTGCGCCGCAAGCACCGCCTTAATGGCGGGCTCAAAACCACAAACCGCTTTTAAAACTGGATACGCGGATATATTGCGCCGCGCACAAAGTCGAATAATTTTTCGCGCATTACCCGTTATTTTATGCGTATCTATTTTAATCAACGGATAACGCGGAATATAATTCTCGTTCATCAATCATTAATTAACTATCATTCAATTTACTCATTAATCGTTATTATTCACCAACCGAAGTTTATCGTCTATTCGATATTTATTATTTATTCAATTCGAGATACGAAATGAATTTATTGACTACATAAAGCTGATCACCATTTAAATCAAGTTTTTTAAGACTGTAAAGATCTTTTAATACATTAAAATTATTGTTTTGTTCCATTTTTCATTACCCCCGTTATATAATTTAAAGCGTAATATTAGTTTTATACGCCGTAAATCACATATCGGATAAATTTTATATTTATTAAGCATGCCGCGATTATTAATATTGAATATTATTTTATTTCATTCGTTCAAGCAAAAAAATATAATAAATTTAATTTTTAAAATTAATTTGCCGCTTCCCATACAAATTCTCCGGAATAACTTTTATGCGTTACCGTTATTTTAAGCGGCTCTATAATCAATTTATCAGTATAGTTATTATACTTAAAAGCGTTTTTAAGCTGTTCGCTGCCGGCGATTTTACCTACAACCGTAACATCGGCGTCGTCAGTTAAAAGTTCATTAGAACGTAAAGCCCGGCTGAAACGAACCACAAATATCAAATCTTTCGAATATTCAGTGCTGTCTATATCGGAACGAAAACTCGGAAGATAAACTACCAGAAGGTCGGTCGTACTTCCGGATTTTTCAATTTTAAAAATACGGCCTTTCCATGTGACTATATTTCCTTCATAACGGCCCGGATTTTTATCGGCGTCGAAAAAATCGACATTTCTGGCTAAAAATCCTTTATTTATATCGCTGCGCTGCTCACCGATACGATCTATTTGAAGCCGGGCCACGCGCGCGTTACTATCGGCCTTAGCATATTCGCTGGAACCGGGAAGCGCGTATGTTTTCGCTTTTTCATAAGCTGAAAAAGCGTTTTTCCAATCGGATCTATTATAGTATGAATCGGCAAGATTCATCTGATTCATTAAAGTATTATCTTTTACCATTTTAAGCCGCTGCTTTGCCTGAGTTAAAGAAGAATCAGCCTTTAAAGCTCTTTCATACGCCGACATCGCATCGTCGGCTTTTGACGCCTGTTCGCAGGAAATGCCAAGATTAAAAAGGGCGTTGGCGTTTCGAGGCGCCTTTTCTATCAATTTATTAAAATGATATATCGCGTCATCAAAATATCTTAAATGATAATAAATAATACCGAGATCCATACGCGCATGTATCTGCTTTTCCTCATCTTTATCTTTAAGCTGGGCCTCAAGCTTTTCACGCGCGCTTTTCATATCGCCGCCATAATAACTATAAAATCCTTCCGTAAAATCTTCATAAGGATAAAGTAATTCTGAAGGTATTTGAATTTTTAATTTTTTCGAAAAAGTACCGACGCCGGATTTTTCTTCTTTAGAAAGACCCGCCTGCACTTTCTTTAATAAATTTTTAGCGACCGCGTAATCAGGTTTAAGTTCTATGGCTTTTTTCAAAGCTTCTTCAGCCGCCTTTAAGTTATTCAACTGATTCTGGGCGCGGGCTATATTATAATATACTTCCGGATTACGAGGATTAACGCGCTGCGCGGCTTCAAATTCCTTTAATGCCTGCTGATACTGATTTTTATAATAATAAACAAGCCCTGAATCGTTCAAAAGTTGATCTGATTGACTGAATCCGGCCGCATTAGAAGAAAAAAACATTAAACAAAATAATATCACTACCAATAAATAATTAATTTTTCGCATATATATCTCCCGCCTTATAAATTAAAACATTTTAAGCTTACTTATATTTATAAATTATATTGTTCGCCATTATATATGAACCCGCTATAAAAGCTGTAAAAATAAATATTTATAATGGACTCATATATTAACCATTTAGTTATATCAATTTTTTAAAAACTCATTTAACTTCAAGCGTTACACTGTCTGAATGGCTGTTGAATTCAGGCGCA
>CAYQWL010000086.1:0-16785 GCA_964421195.1 uncultured bacterium
CGATACCGCTGCTTATATATTTCGTAGTCATGTTTTTTATAAGTTTTTATATGAGTATGAAGTTCAACATTACTTACGAGCAATCGGCAACGCTTTCGTTCACGGCGGCAAGCAATAACTTTGAACTCGCTATAGCCGTTGCGGTCGGCGTTTTCGGCATCAGACATGGCGCGGCTTTCACCGCGGTTATAGGACCGCTTGTGGAGGTTCCCGTAATGCTCGGCCTTGTTCATGTAGCGTTCCGGTTCCGCGATCAATATTTTAAAAATACAAAACTCGAAATCGATAAATGCGACTGCGATTGTAGACGGGAATGCGAGTCATAATGAGACGAATCTTTAATGTTTTATATGTTTAAAACTATATTTTTAACACTGTGAGGTGATAACAATGAGTGATGAAGTAAAACAGGTTTACATCAAATCGGAATGGCTGAGAAATTTTATCAGCGAGCATGGCAGGGCTTTCTACGTGTTTCAGATAGTCACAGTTGGGTGATGAAGCGCATATAAAGGCCCGTGCGGCTTTTCAACGCTTCCTGAAGAGGCTCTTCCAGGAATGAATCCAACGCCTCTGGATTTTCATCATTTTAAAAGCGCTGAAGACGGTTTCAATATCTATATAGAAGATGCCTGCATGAAGTCTAAATTTTTCGAAAATGGCATACAGGAATTCAACCTTGAAGGATATGGAAAATTCAAACTGTATCTTTCCCGGCCGTAGATTAAACCTGCTGGATTATAGCGCAGTTTTTAAGGCGGTATATAAAGTCGAACTCGTTAATCATTATTTTATCGCGCATTACGACCATTACACCCGTATTTTTTTCACGGGTTATTTTTTTTGTATCGAAATACCTTTATGTTAATTAAAATATAGTTTTATTTATCGACTCTTCTTTCGAGAAAAAACCATTTAAGTATTATTAATACGATCATAAATGCGCCTGTGCCTACCAATAAATTCATAAGCGCCGATACGATTGTATCAAAAATATAAATGGCGGTTTTTAAAGGCATTTTTTTCTTGCCTGCCGGTTGTTTGGCGGTTAATTTGATATTTTTAGACGGCCGTTTTACTAAACTATTTTGTTGCGTATCGGAAATATTTTTATTTGTAATAAAATTTTCAAATGTAGTTTCAGAAAATTTATTATTTTTTATATTTTGATTTTTAGAAACATCGTTTTTAATTATTTTATTTTTAGAATCTCGCGGTTTTGCTTTTTGAGCGAATGTTGTTTCATAGCATACGCCGTTTAAAATAATGAGTATCATTAGAAAAGAATATAATAATTGCGCCCGGCGGGTAATGCGGGACAGTATATGACATGCGTTTTTAATTGTTTTTTTTCTTTTATCGATAAAAATCATGATTAATCTATAAATACGTTATAATTTATTTATTTGCTCATATATATTTGTTTGTTAATTATTATTCGCTATTTTAATTCATCGTTTATTAAGTAATATTATTATATTTTAACATGACCGGGATGTCAATTAATATATTTTTAAAATTTAAAATAAATTATTAAATATAATTGTTAATATCGTGTATAATTTAACGTAAATATGATATAATTTTATTAAATAAAAAAAATAACTTGTTTTTTTATATACCGTATGGTATAATAAAATAAGAGGTATAAGATAATGACGAAAAAAGATGAAATACTTGAATTAGCTTTAAAATTATTTGCTGAAGAAGGGTATGATAATACCGGCGTTCAAAAAATAGTAGATGAGGCGGCGGTAAAAAAACCCACTCTTTATCATTATTTTGGAAGTAAAGAAGGCCTTCTTGACGCATTGCTCGATTTATATTATGCTCCTTTTCTCGACGAATTGAAACTTCTCGGAAGGTATGAAGGCGATCTCGTTTTAACGCTTGAAAAAATAATAATTCATTATTTTAAATTCGCTAAAAATAATTTACATCTTTATAAAATGATCTTAAATTTATCTTTTTCACCTGAAAAAAGCCTCAGCTATAATTCAATTATGAAATATGCATTAAAGCAGCATTTAATTATAGAAGAAATATTTTTAGCGGCCGCGAATCATCATGGAAATTTAAAAGGAAAAAGCCGTATGCTTGCTTTTACCTTTATAGGTATAATAAATTCGAATATTTCATATTATTTTTATACAAAAAATATAAACGATATAGATGATGAAAGAGCGAGAAAATTATGCAAGCAGTTTATGTATGGAATTTTTTGTTAATTTTGTTTGTATGCATTTATAAGTTTATTATATATGAGTCCGTTATAAAAGTTAAAAAAACAACTGAAATTAATAGTAAAAATTATTATAAACGTATTGTGAATTTTTAAAAATTGGTTCATATATAATTAATTTAAAATTTTTATAACGATTTTTTAATAAATTATAGGTTTGTTTTTGTTATTTTTAAATTTATTAATTATAAAATAAATAAAATTTGATATGAAAAATATTTAAAGCGGCGCAGATAATCGCGCTTTTTATTTTAAATATTAACTATACCTAACGGTAAGTATAAAAAGGAGTGTTGTATTATGGAAAAGTATAGCGATAAAATTTTTTATCATATTTATCCGCTCGGACTCTGTGGAGCTCCTGAAAATAACGATTTAAATTCTTCACCCGTAGAGCGTCTTAATATGATATACGAATGGATTGAACATATTAAAAATATCGGAGTGAACGCGGTATATTCAGGGCCTTTATTTGAATCGTCCTGTCATGGATACGATACGATAAATTATTATTCGGTGGATAGGCGGCTCGGCACTAACGAAACATTGAAAAAATTAATAAAATGCCTGCATGAAAACGGTATAAAATTTATTGTTGACGGTGTTTTTAACCATGTCGGGCGCGATTTTTTCGCGTTTAAGGACCTTAAATATTATAAACGGAATTCAAGATATGCCGGTTGGTTCGATGGAGTTGATTTTAATAAAAAAAGTCCTTATGGCGATGATTTTACATATAATACATGGGCGGGGCATTATAATCTTGTGAAATTGAACCATAATAATTTTGAAGTCGTAAATCATTTAATCGAAGCGGCGCAGTACTGGATAGACGAGTTTGGAATTGATGGAATACGTCTTGATGCGGCCGATTCACTTGATTTTAATTTTATGAAAAAATTATCCCGCGCTCTTAAAACTAAAAAAAATGATTTCTGGCTTATGGGAGAAGTCGTTCATGGCGATTATGCAAGATGGGTGTATGAAGCCGGGCTCGATTCGGTTACTAATTATGAGTGTTATAAAGGATTATATTCGTCGCATAACGATAATAATTACTTTGAAATAGCGTATTCTTTAAAACGTCAGTTTTCAGCTTCTGGAATATATAAAAATATCGCGTTATATAATTTCGCCGATAACCATGATGTAGAAAGAGTGGCGTCGAGCATTAAAAATAAGCGGCATTTATATCCGTTATATATAATTTTATTTACGATGCCTGGAATTCCTTCGATATATTACGGGAGTGAATGGGAATTTGAAGGCCGGAAATTTAACGGCAGCGATAGGCAATTAAGGCCGGCTATAAATATAAACGAAATAGAAAAATCTTTTAAAAAAGATATGCTCAGGCATATATCAAATTTATCTAATATTAGAAGCCGGAATGAAATTTTAAAATACGGAACTTATGATGAATTATTTGTCGAGTCAGAGCAATTCGGTTTTATAAGAGAATTTAACGGCGAAAAAATTATAGTTTTAATTAATTCTTCGTTAAATGAAAAATTAATAAAATTAAATATTATGGAAGGCCGCTATTTTGATATTTTAAACGATAGCGAAATAAACGTCTTTAAAAACGAGCCCGTTAATATTTATCCATGCTGGGCGAGAATATTAAAATATAAAAAATGAATAAGCTTTAATGAGTTTGATTTTAAGAAGTTTAAAATTTTAAAAAAATAAAATCGATCGATTGATAAAATGATTTTAGTTTTTGACGGCTGATAAAAATTCTGCAAAATAGCTGAAATTTAATTTTACCGATGAAAGTAAAATAATCCACAGTATTATAGAAGCCGCCGCTTTGATAAAATTTGACGGCGGCATGTTTATTTTTTGCGGTTTTTCAAGTTTAAACAGAGTTATGGCGAGATCGTCGAAATCTTTTTTGTCGAATATTAGAGCGAGTATTTTGAATTCAAGGCGTTTATATTCTTCTATATATCCGGCGATAAAAAAGAAAGAAAGAGGAAAATAAGTTATAATCTCGCTCTGCCGTAAAAATTCGGCGTCGTTAAAATAAACCGCCGCCGCGTTAAGGCCGGCAAAAATTATGAAAGCGCCCGTCAGCAAAAGAAGATTTGCGTGAATTATAAGGCTTGTTCCCGTAAAGAAAGAAAGCGCGATAAAGCCGAAAAATAATGCATTTCCTGGCGTCAGAGCGGGATTATATAATTTAAGCGCCGTTGAAAAAATGAGAATGTATATTAAAATCATTATATACATGTGCTTATCGGATTTGAATGAAAATAATAGTCTTTCGCGGCTCAATAGAGCGTACTGGAATTCGGCGAGTTTTTTGCGGCCGTCGAAAAAAAATAATACGATTACGGTGATAAGAAAACTTAATCCGTATCCGAAGGCCGCCCCAAAAATGGTTGAAGTAGAGTCTCCGCCATGCTTAATATAATTAATCGAAGCGCCGGTTAAAATTCCGAAATATTTATTTAAAGTGAAAAGGTCGGTTCTCATTTTTTTCCTTGGAGCGTTCTATCGCTGCCTGTAGTTTATTTTACTTTATTATAAATACTATTTTCTTGCCCATACTGTAGATTATTAACAATTTTCAAATAATAAATCATAAAAAAACCTCTTATTTTATGGTATAATAATATACAAAAAAATAAGAGGTTTTTTAAACGTGAACTTAGCTTATTTTAACATTTTTAATTAAAAATTTCAACTATTAAAAAATTATAAAAAAAATATTTTATATTGAACTTTTTTTAAAATTTTTAGATAATGTATTGCATGAGAATTAAAGCGAATGATTTATATTTAAAATTTATAAACGGGCGGGCCGGGGCGTTCGCCGGACTCGTAAAGCTTCTAACACCGAGGTTTTTTAAACTTTTTCGGCATCTTGGCGCGGATTCTTCAGATGCTGAAGATTATTGTCAGGAATTTTTTATCGCAATATACCGCGCGGGCGGATCTTTTATTAAAGAGCGGGATTTTATGCCCTGGGCTTATGCGATAGCGCGTAATATTTATATTAAAGAATCGCAAAAAAAAGGAAGAATGAAAATAATTCCTCTTTTTGACTGGATAAGAACGGGCGGAACGGATAAAAATGAAAATTACGATATAAGCTGGTTGCTGTCTAAATTATCCGTAGAAAAACGCGAGGTTTTTGAATTAAAACATTTCGGCGGACTTAAATTTGAAGAAATAGCTAAAATTTTAAAAATACCTGCTGGAACCGCTAAGTCAAGAATGTATTATGCGTTGAACGATTTGAAAAAAATATTAATGGAGAAAATTAGATGAAACATTTAACGGATGAACAAATAGTCGCATATATTTATAAAGATCACGGCGTCGAAAAAAATGAAGAAATTAAAGAAATTGAAGCTCATATAACGTTGTGCGATGAATGCGCTGAAAAAATAAAAGGCGTCGAAAAAACTATCTTTGAATTTGAACGTATGGATGATTCAGAACCGCCGCCATACCTTGAAAATAAATTATTGGATTTTTTCGATGGAATAAGAAATGAAGGTTCTTTAAAACTTTGTAATAATAATAACAATAATGGCAGTAATAGCAATAGCGGCAATAATATTGGTGAAAGTAATAATGATGAAGTTGAAAACGATGAGATAATCACTCCCGCTGAACTGTCAAAATATCTTAAAATTCCAGCGGCTTCGATATACGAGCTTCTTGATAAATTGCCTCATTTAATTATAGCCGGCCAGATCAGATTTCGTAAAAAATCGATCGTGCGGTGGCTCGATTTATGCGAAAAAAACCGGCCGGCCGATAAAGTATATAATAATGATCTTAACGATCCTATTAAATTGTGGCGTAATATAATATAACTTTGTGTATTAAAACGGCATTATTTATTTGTCGGTGAAAACTCTTAATAATTATAAAAATAATAGAAAGCATTAAAAGGAGGCTGTTTATGGAAAAAATAATTTTATCGAATTTTTTCGCCCATTTCGCGCGATTGTTGAGTTCTGGTAAACCTTTACTTGATTGTATTATAACAAGCGGTAAAAAAAGTTATATGAAAAATTATTTATATTTTGTTGATTATTTAGTTAAAGAGCTTAAATCCGGGCGCGGCCTCGGTCAGGCGCTTTTAGAAGCAGGGCTTTCAAGAGAGTATATTGGCTATATAAACGTCGGCGAGTGGGAAGGAAGATTAGATCAGACTATGGCCGAACTGTCTAAAAAGCTTGAAATCGATGCGGCACTTGAGCCTTTAATGGAGTTAAAAATAAGCGGCAGTTTAAAAACGGGCGCGGCCGGTAAACCCGATATGAATAGCGGCGGTGAAAGTGAAATCATGGCTGAATATGAAGACCAGGAATATAAAAAAACGGTAAAATTGGTAAACGGCTGGTTAAAAAAATGTATCGATGTGAAAGCGAGTTGCCTTCATATAATACCGTCAAAGGACGGTGAAGGCATTCTTAAATATAGAATAGGCGGCGTTATTCATGAAATTGAAAGAATAAGTAAAGGCGATTTTGTAAAAGCGGCCGCGCGGATTAAATTTATGTCATGCCTGGATGTGGCTGAAAAACGCCTGCCGCAGGATGGAAGAATGATAATAAAATTAGACGGGGAAGAAGCGGATTTAAGGGTGTCAGTTGTTCCATGTATTACCGGCGAAAAAATAACCATAAAATTTATATCTAAAAATGAAATAATTTTAGATTTAAATGAAATAAAATTAGATGATGATCAATTAAAAGAGTTAAAAAAAATAATGGACCGGCCTTATGGATTAATACCCGTAACCGGCGCGGGCGGTTCCGGAAAAACGACTACCTGTTATTGTATGTTACATGAATATATAAAGCGCGGCTGCAGCGTGGCGACTATTGAATATCCCGCGGAATATCTGCTTGACGGCGCCGCGCAGATAGCGCTCGATCCGTCTATCGGATTGAATGTTATAGCGGCGCTTAAAACCGCTATGAGAATGGACCCTGACGTTATATTCATCAGCGGCCCTTTTGAATCCGATAATTCGACGGATCCGGAAATAGTGAATTATGCTATAAAAGCTGCCCGGATAGGTCATATAGTTATATTGCAATCAGGGTATAAAAATATATACGAATTAATCGATTCGTTTTTAAGAATAAAAGAAATAGATAGAGCCGCTATGGCTAATATTTTAAATGGCGCCGTAGCGCAGACGCTTATGAGAAAATTGTGCGGCTGTAAAAGAAAAAGCGGAGGAAAACTTCCTGAATTTCTTAAAAAATATGATAATGCGGAATCGTTCGCACCGGCGGGTTGTGAAAAATGTTTAAATTCAGGTTATATGGGCCGGGTCCCGGTTTATGATATATTCAGTTTTGATCGAAAGTTAAAGGAAGCTATCGCCGCAGGCGATACTGACAGAATAAAAAAATTGACCACCGGCCGGCTTGAAAAAAAAGCCGCTGAATTAACGGCCCGGGGAATAACATCGGCCGAAGAATTTTATAGGATTTCTGGATCGGTATAAAATGATACAGAATGAACGTATAAAGCGGCTTAACGAAATGCCCGTTATAGAAAATGAAAATTATGTGCTTTACTGGATGCAGGCGGCCGTCAGAACTGAATATAACCATGCTCTTGAATATTCGATAGAGCTCGCCAACCGTTTAAAAAAACCTCTTTTTGTTTTTTTTGGCGTTACGGAAAATTATCCTGAAGCTAATTTACGGCATTTTTATTTTTTGCTTGAAAGTATCGCAGATGTAAAAACAGGGTTGAATAAAAGAAAGATTGGCTTTATATGCAGGTTATGCGAACCTGCCGATGAGGCGGTAAAATTATCGAGCAAAGCATGCGCCGTAGTTTGTGACAGAGGATATCTTGCGCATCAGAAATTATGGCGTATTCGCGCCGCGTCTGAGATAAAAAAAGCCGTGTTTCAGGTGGAAACGGACGCCGTTGTGCCGGTGAATGAAGTATCGGATAAAGAAGAATTTGCCGCGCGTACGTTAAGACCGAAAATAACCGGACTGCTTGAAAAATTTCTTATAGCGCCGCGGGTTAATAAAATCGATATAGCGTCCGACCGTATGATTTTGCCGTTGTGCGGCGGTGAAACAGGCCTTAAAAAACACGATAATAGCATCAATATAAAAAATAAATATAAAGAAGGGAATCAAAAAAATCAAAATAATGATAATGGTATTAATGATATTATTGAAAATAACAGAGGTATAGATTTAATTATAAATAAAATGAAATATATCGACCGTTCAGTTTTTAAATCGCCGTATTTCACCGGCGGCGAAAATACCGCAAAAACTTTGCTGGAAGAATTTATTGAAATTAAACTCGGTTCTTATCATATAGCGCGTAATGAACCGAAATTAGATAATCTGTCAAAACTTTCGCCTTATCTTCATTTTGGCAATATATCGCCGATTTATGCCGCGCTTAAAGTAAAAAGTTCAAAATCGCCTGTCGAAGCCGTAGAAAAATTTCTCGAAGAACTTATAGTGCGGCGCGAACTGTCATTTAATTTTTGCGAATATAACGAAAATTATGGTTCTTCGGACTGCCTGCCTGAATGGTCGGTAAAAACGCTCGATGGGCGTTCGAAAGACGAGCGGCCGTACATTTATTCTCAAAAAGATTTTGAATTTGCGCGTACGCACGATCATTGCTGGAACGCCGCGCAGCTCGAAATGGTAGTTCTCGGAAAGATGCATAATTATATGAGGATGTACTGGGGTAAAAAAATAATCGAATGGACGCCTGATTATAAAACGGCGTATAAAATAATATTATATCTTAATAATAAATATAGTCTTGACGGCCGTGACCCTAATAGTTTCGCCGGGGCGGCGTGGTGTTTTGGAAAACACGACAGGCCGTGGACGGTAAGGCCCGTATTTGGAAGTATTAGATATATGAATGAAGCCGGTCTTAAACGTAAATTCGATATGAACGCTTATATTGAAAAAATAGCGAATATATGCGCGGATAATAATTATAAGTTAGATTCGCTGACGCATCTTATGGAAGAAAAATAAGCGCGTTAACCTATGCTTTCTTTTAAAAAGCGCGGCCGCGCTTCATCGCTTAAAAGGCCGTTTAAAAATATGTCCGATAATATTTTAACGAATTTTTCGTAGCTATAATTTTTTAACTGGCGCTTGAAAGGGCCGTCTTTGAACATTACCACTGAAAATGTGGCCATTATAAAAAGCAGGGCTGTTTCTTGCTGATCGCGCTCGCGAAATATACCATTTTTATGGTATTTTTTAAAAAAATTAGAAAGGTCCGTAACGCTTTTAGAAAATTCAATATAAAAAAAATCGCTTAATTTCGAGGATTTTGATGCTTCGTTAAAAAAAAGCATTACAAGTTCGAAATCGCGGGAAATAAATTCTAAAGCGCGCCGGCAGATTTCTTCGAATGTTTTTTCTTCGGAAATATTTCCCCTGATTTTAATAAATTCTTCTACCGGCATATGGTCCATTCGCTTAAAAATTTCCTTTAAAATTTCGGCTTTATTTTTAAAGTAAAAATATATCGCTCCTATTGAAACATTAGCTCTGGAGGCTATTTCACGGATGGTAGCGTCAGAATATCCTTTCTTAGAAAAAATTTCTATAGCCGCTTTTAAAATCTCGTTTTTTTTATTAACGTCTTTATTTTTAATCATACCGCGCGACATATTAACTCCTGATTTTAATATAAAATTAAAATTATGATATTAAGTAATAGAACCATCGTTCGAATTTATAGAACCATCGTTCTGTAATTTTATCATTATTCTTGAAAAAAGTCAAATTTAATAATGATTAAAAAAAATGCGCCGATATAATGAACAATTGTTCATAAAATTCTTGACTTTTTTTATTGTTTATAGTACAATAAAATTATACAGAACAAACGTTCGTTTTTTTATTTTATATTATAGATTTGAGCTTGAATTTGATTTTTAATATGAGTTTGTATTTTTGATATTCGTTTTTTTTATATCTTTCCTGCGTTTTTATCCGCATTTATTATTTGTATGTTCCGCTTTATAAATAAAAAATATGAAGAAAAATAAAAATTAAAAAGTTAAAGGAGAAAATTATGAAGAAAAAAGGAATATTGACCATTATTGCGATTATAACGATATTGTTTTCGGCCGGTATGTCTTATGCTCAAACTGATCAGGGTTTTGATGTTACCGTTTATGGAACTACCATGCCTTTTACGCGGTCGGTCATATCCACTAAAGTGCCGGGTACGGTCGAATTCGTTCCTGATATAGAAGGCATTAAAGTTAAAAGCGGCGAAGTTATAATTAAGTTAAACAAAAAAGATTTTGAATTAAGCGCCAATGTATTGGGAAAGCAGGTAAAGCTCGCTGAAATTTCGAGTTCTCACGCGGCCGCGGAATGCAGAAGAATATTAGATTTATATAATAAAAATGCGACTTCCGCTCAGACTAAAGATAACGCCGTGTTTTCAAAAGACAGCGCTTATGCTTCGTTAGAATTAACTAAAGCCAACCGTGATATTGCTGAAAAAGCTCTTGCCGATACGACGGTAACGGCTCCTTTCGATGGAATAATTTCTAAAAAATATCTTAATGTAAATGAGTTTATCGATAAAGGCAAGCCTGTAGTCGAAATAGTAAATATAGATAATATAAAAGCTTGCTTTAAAGTGCCCGAAAAATTTATAAATAATATTAAAAACGGCGATAAAATCATAGTGTCTCTCGAACATTGCCCCGGAAAAACATTTGACGGTGAAGTGTATTCAATAAATCCCGTAGGAGATAGTGTTAATCATTCTTTTGAAATAATCGCGGCCGTTAAAAACACTGATCATGTAATAAAAGCCGGAATGTTCGTAAAAGGCGTTTTGACGTTTAAAGACGAATCAAATGTAAAAGCTATAAGCCAGAATATTAATTCCGTAAAAAAGTCAGGCGAAAAAAATAATTAATAAATAATTTAGAAGGATTTTAATTATGATTTTATCAGAAGTTAGTATTAAAAGACCTGTTTTTATAACCATGGTCACAATCGCAATGGTATTATTCGGCCTGATTTGTTATAGCAGAATAGGCATAAATCTTTTTCCCGATGTTGAATTTCCAATGGTTACCGTTGTAACCGTTTTAAAAGGCGCTTCACCCGAAACTATAGAAACTAAAGTTACCGATAAGATCGAAGAAGCGGTTAATACGATTAACGGCGTTACTAAAATAATGTCATATTCGCTTGAAAATATAAGTCAGGTCGTAATAGAATTCGATCTGGATAAAAAAGTGGATATAGCCGCGCAGGATGTGCGTGATAAGGTATCTGGCATAAGGTCGTCTTTACCGACGGATATAGAAGATCCTATTATAGAAAAAATCGATATCGGCGCCGCGGCGATTATGTCGGTAATTTATTCTTCGAATAAACCGATAGGCGAAAAGACGAAATATGCTAAAGATGTTATTAAAGAAAGACTGCAAAGAGTTTCCGGCGTCGGTTCCATTAAAATAATAGGCGGGCTTGAAAGGGAAATAAGGATATGGGTTTCAACTGAAAAAATGCTGCAATACGGCGTTTCTATAGACGAAGTGAAACGCGCGCTTACCACTGAAAATGTTGAAATACCGGGCGGTAAACTTGAAACCGGCGACAGGGATATAGTCGTAAAGGTAAAAGGCGAAATTGAAAATTTCGATGATTTTAAAGATCTTTATATCGGTTATAAAAATGGTTACGCGGTAAAGCTCGGCGATGTCGCCCGGATAGAAGACGGGCTGGAAGACCGTGTGAATTACGCCACCTTAAACGGGATGGAAGCGGTATCGCTTCAGATAAAAAAACAGAGCGGCACCAATGTGGTAAAAGTCGCGGATGCGGTAAAAAAAGAAGTTGAAGAAATACAAAAAACTCTCGAACCCGGTTCTTCGCTTAAAGTAATTGCCGATTCGTCGAAATTCGTGAAGCATTCTTTTAATGAAGTTCTTTTTCACCTGTTTTTTGGCGGCGGTCTTGCCATAATAATAGTTTTTATATTTTTAAGAAATCTCAGGACTACTTTAATTTCGGCGGTAGCGCTTCCAACCTCGGTTATTACGACTTTTATTTTTATGAAATATCTCAATTTCACTTTTAACACCCTTTCGATGCTTGCGCTTTCATTATCTATAGGAATGCTCATAGACGACGCTATAGTCGTTCTTGAAAATATATACAGGCATCAGGAAGAAGAAGGAAGGGACCCGATAGAGGCGGCAGCGGTCGGAACCGATGAAATAGGGCTTGCCGTTCTTGCCACTACTTTTTCTATAGTGGCGGTTTTTTTACCGGTCGCGGTCACGGAAGGGCTTATAGGAAGATTTTTCTTTGAATTCGGTATGACCGTTACATTTGCGGTTCTTGTATCGCTTTTCGTATCTTTTACGATGACGCCAATGCTTTGTTCGCGTTTTATGAAAATAGTGAAAACGCACGGCGTTATGTATAACTTCATTGAAAGCATACTTAAATTTATAGAAAATGTATATGTTTCAATATTAAAGTTAAGCCTTAAATATAGAATTACGGTTATTATGATAAGCGTGGCTATGTTCGCCGGAAGCCTTTATAGCGCTAAATATTTAAAATCTGAATTTACGCCGAAGCAGGATAAGGACCAGTTTAATATAGTGGTCGAAACGCCGACCGGTTCATCTATTGAATATACGGCCGCGATGATATCGACTATCGAAAATATGCTTAAAAACGATAAAAGAATAACTTCTTTCTTTTCTACGATCGGCGCGGATGCTCAGGAAAAATCTAATTCAGGATCTATTTATGTCGAGCTTATACCTAAATCGCAAAGGCTTAACGCAGATCAATTTCAGATAATGGAAGAATGCCGTAATAAATTTAAAAATATAACCGAAGCTATGATATCGGTTGAAGAAGCGGCGGATATAAGCATAGGCAGCGGCCGGCAGTCTATAATGCAGTTTGGCCTTGCGGGCCCCGATCTCGGCCAGCTTGAATTATATTCAAAGCAATTAATGGAAGAAATGAAAAAAGACGGCGGTTTTGTCGATATAGACACTGATTATAAAGCAGGAAAACCGGAAGCTCGAATTTATATTAATAGAAATGCCGCGACGAGACTTTATGTTTCGATAGCGTCGCTTGCTTCGGCGATTAGAACGCTTGTCGGCGGTGAAACCGTATCTAAATTTAAAGACGGCGGGTTCGAATACGATATAAATTTAAGGCTTGAATTGAACGAACGTAATGCGCTTTCTAATATAGAAAATTATTTCGTCAGATCGCAAACCGGTTCTATGATAGATCTTAAAAATTTAGTGACTATATCTGAAGAAAGCGGCCCATCGATGATCGCTCGTACCGACCGCCAGAGGCAGATAACTTTTTATTCCAATCTTAAAGGCATTTCTTCAGATGAGGGTTTAAAAAAGATTAAAGATATGCTTAAGAAAATGAATATGAAACCGGATTATTCTTTGACTCTCAGCGGAAAGCTCGAAAAAATGCAGGAATCTTTTCAAAATATATTTTTTGCAATGTTTCTCGGAGTGATATTGATGTATATGATCATAGCTTCGCAGTTTGAAAGTTTTATACATCCTTTCACCATTATGCTTTCGCTTCCGCTGTCCATGATAGGCGCATTTGGCGGACTTATAATATTTGGAAAGGAAATAAGCATTATAAGCTTGATGGGAATAATAATGCTTATGGGGCTTGTCGCTAAAAACGCCATCCTGCTCGTAGATTATACAGCTACATTACGCGGAAGAGGCTATTCGCTTTATGATGCTATAATAAAAGCCGGGCCGGTAAGGTTGAGGCCGATTTTAATGACAACGGCCGCTATGGTATTTGGTATGCTGCCGATCGCCTTCGCTAAGGGTTCGGGATCGGAAATGCAGAGTCCTATGGCGGTATGCGTCATCGGCGGATTGATAACTTCTACGGTGCTTACGCTGGTGGTAATTCCGGTTATATATTCGCTTATAGAAGATACGATAGCTTTTATAACCGGAAAAGCCCGGTAATAAAAATACTATATATATCGCGGCGGTATTTATATAGCTGCCGCGCTATATTATATACTGACGTGGTTAAAACATTGTCAGGCAAAATCAGGGGTATAAAAAAGCCGTTCGCCAATATAAATAAGAACGGCTTTTTAATTTTTTTTATAAAATTGACTTTAAAATTTGCTTTTGTTATAATTAATGAAATTTTGTTGGTTGATAAAGAAGAATCATATTATAAAAAGAAAAATATGTTTAAAGATGATTTTTGATAAATTCATGACAATATTTGAATTTATTTTTTTATTTTTTTATAAATCAGTTTTATTTATGTTTGAATTATATGCGTTAAATGTAAAAAAAGCCCGCGGTTTTATTATGTCAAAAGATGCGGCAATGATTGTTTCATCTGAACGGCTTGAACGTTCGTATAAATTTCGTTATGAATCTGATTTTTTACTTTCGATGGGCGGTGAATTACTTGCGCGAGCCATAATACGTGAAAATCTTGGTCTTGAAAATAAAAATATAAATTTTGGCAAAACTTTTTATGGGAAGCCTTTTCTTATTAATAGCGCTGATTTTTATTTTAATGTTTCTCATTCAGGCGAATTTGTTATATGCGTCTTCGCCGATACTGAAACCGGTTGTGATTGTGAACTTATAGACCCCGCGGCCGGCCTTGAAAATATAAAAATAGTATATACCAATAGAGAATATGAATTGATTCATTCTTTGAACGATTCTGATAAAATAAAGTTATCTTATAATATATGGACTTTAAAAGAAAGTTACCTTAAATGCGCGGGAATTGGATTGAATGAAGAGCCTGCTTCAGTAGAAATATCTTTTAATAATTGTTATAACGATCCGGTTATAATGAAAAACGGCCGTCAGCTCGATTATATTCTTAATTTGAATAACGGCATTAAAGGGTATTCTATGGCGGTATGCGTAAAAAAACATCAAACCGGTTTAATACCTGAAGCGCCGAAATTAAATAATAAAATTAAATTTATAGATGAAAATTACTTATATTTATAGTTTATTATGCTGAATTACTTGAATTTTATACCGATAAGTTTATTGATAAATTTATAGAGTTAGAGTTATTTATTATTAATAAAAATAAAAAAAAGGGTATGTTTAAGTGGAGAATTAAATGAATAAAAAATTAAAGCTTCTTGTAGTCGAAGATGAAGCGACTTCGGCGTTTATTATGAAGTTGTTTTTTGATTCGCTCGGTTATGATATAGGCGAAGTTGCGGCGACAGGAGAAGAAGCGGTAAATAGATGTTTCGAGGAAAATCCCGATATAGTTTTTATGGATATACAATTACCTGGAAATTTAAATGGTATTGAAGCGGCGAAAAAAATAATAAAAGAAAGTAAAAAAACCAGCATAGCTTTTATAACGGCTTATTCTGATGAAAAAACCATGAATGAAGCTAAAAAATTAAATCCTGTAGCTTATATATTAAAACCTTTTGATTTAAATGATTTAAAAAAAATATTAAATACGTTATTTTAAAATAGCATTGCTTGATTATGTAAGGATTGATATGAATATTGAACGAAAAGGCATATTGATTATCGATGATTCATTGGATACTATTAATCTTATTACTAATATTTTAAAAAAAGAAGGTTATATCGTAAGAGCGATAAATAATGGCGAACAGGCGGTGGCTTCTATAATGGAACAGCCGCCGGAGCTTATTTTGCTCGATATAATAATGCCGGGTATGAACGGTTTTGAAGTGTGTAAGTTAATAAAAAACCGGCCGGAATTTCAAAATATTCCTGTATTATTTCTTAGCGCATCGTCTAATATAGAAGAACGTATAAAAGGATTTAAATATGGCGCGTTAGATTTTATACCCAAACCTTTTGAATTTAAAGAGCTTCTTGCCCGGGTGCGTACGCATTTAGAATTGAGCCGTTTGCAAACGCAATTAAAAGCGATTGTAGAAACGCGAACGAAAGAATTAAAATTATCGAATAAAAAACTTGAATATGAACTGGAAAAACATAAAAAAACTAAAAAAGAGCTTGAAAACTTACTTTCTGAAAAAGAAATTTTAATAAAAGAATTATATCATCGCACTAAAAATAATATGCAGGTTATCTGCTCGATGCTGAAACTTCATTCTTATTTTAAAAATGACGATAAAAATTTTTCTAATTTTAAAGAAATGGAAAATCGCATACATACGATGGCTCTTATTCATCAAAAATTGTTTCAGTCGCAAAATTTATCTAAAATATTTTTCCACGATTTTATAAAACAATTATGCGATTTTATAGTTAAAAGCTATAATGCGGAAAAAAATATATCGTTTAAATTGAATATATCAAAAATATTAGTTTTAATAGATATAGCTATACCATGCGGCTTAATTCTTAATGAATTAATTACAAATACTATAATTCACGGCCATCGTGAACATAAAAAAATAAAAATCGGAATAGATATTTATTTAACGGAAAAAAATATTATTAATATAGTATATAGCGATGACGGCGCTGGAGTTCCTCAGGGATT
>CAYQWL010000087.1:0-16418 GCA_964421195.1 uncultured bacterium
CATAAAAAGCATAACGTAATAAATTCGTTGAAGCATTTTCCCGGCCACGGCAGCTCCACGTCGGACAGCCATCTCGGAATGGCGGATGTTACCAATACATACAAAGACGAAGAACTCATTCCGTACGCGGAACTCATAAAAACCGGCGATATGGATATGGTAATGACGGCGCATATCATCAACCGCAAAATAGACGCCCGCTATCCGGCCACTTTATCTTCTAAATATATTAAAGACATACTCCGCGGCAGATTAGCATTCAAAGGCGTCGTCGTTTCCGACGATATGCACATGGCGGCCATCAGCGCGCATTACGGTTACGAAGAATCGCTCGTGCTCGCTATAAATGCAGGATGCGACATGCTAATCATTTCAAACAACAATTCTTTTTATGATCCGCGAGCATGTGACCGCGCGGTAAACGCTATCTGCCGCGCGGTAAAAAACGGGGATATTCCTTATTCCACCATTATAACCGCTTACGAAAGAATCGCCGCTTTGAAAAATAAATACTCAATTTTATATTGAATATCAATTCCGCTTTATGATATAATATAATTCATAATTAACGATGGGGAGGAATTATTTTGTCAGACGATCTAACCATTCACGATATTTTAATTAAAAACATCTCGCAATACGCCGACAAAAACGTCAGAATAAAAGGATGGCTCTATAATCGCCGTCATAAAGGAAAATTAGCGTTTCTCGTAATTCGCGACGGAAGCCAGATGTGCCAGGCTACGGTATTTAAAGGCGACGTAAACGAAGAAATTTTCGACCTTTGCGCTCAAAAACTTACCCAGGAATCATCGATTATAATCGAAGGCATAGTCCGCGCCGATTCGCGGGCGCCTCTCGGCTACGAAATATCCGTGAGAAACGCCGCTGCCATACAAATTTCTCAGGAATATCCCATACAGCCTAAAGACCATGGCGTAGATTTTTTGATGAACAAACGCCATTTATGGCTGCGCTCTTCAAAACAATGGGCCATGATGCAGGTCAGAAACGAATTTTTAAAAGCCACGCGCGATTTTTTTTATAACAATGATTTTACATGCATAGACGCCCCGATATTCACTCCGTCAGCCTGCGAAGGCACCACCAATCTTTTCGAAGTGAGTTATTTCGAAGATAAAGCTTATCTATCGCAGTCCGGACAGCTTTATATGGAAGCCGCCGCCATGGCGTTCGGAAAAGTTTACTGCCTGGGCCCGACTTTCCGGTCTGAAAAATCAAAAACCCGCCGCCACCTGACTGAATTCTGGATGATCGAACCGGAAGTGGCTTACGCTACGCTCGACGACATAATGAAACTTGCCGAAAACTATGTTTCATACGCCGTAGGCCGCGTCGTTGAAAAATGCCGGCCGCATTTAGAAGTGCTCGAACGCGATATTTCAAAACTCGAAAACATCAAAACGCCTTTTTACAGGATTTCCTATGACGACGCCGTTAAATTCCTCAAAGAAAAAGGCCTGCCTTTCGAATACGGCAACGACCTCGGCGCGCCCGACGAAACCGCTATTTCAGAAGCGCATGACCGGCCGGTATTTATCCACCGTTATCCCGCTTCGTGCAAAGCGTTTTATATGGCGCCGGATCCGGAAAAACCGAATCTGGCATTATGCGCCGATCTTATAGCTCCCGAAGGATACGGCGAAATTGTAGGCGGCAGCCAGCGTGCGGATGATATCGATTACCTGCTGAAAAAAATAGCCGAACACAAATTGCCGTCTGAAATTTTCGACTGGTATCTCGATTTAAGAAAGTATGGTTCGGTACCGCATTCAGGCTTTGGGCTCGGAATAGAACGCACTCTTTCATGGATATGTAAAGTGCCGCATGTCCGTGAATGTATTCCATTTCCACGCCTTATGGAAAGAATATACCCATAAAATCCTGAAACGATTTTTTAAAGAAACACAAAAACATAAAAGCATACTTAAATCAAAAACCTTAAATAGTAATAACGATATTACCGGTAATAATTTAAGGAGGAAAACATGAAAATCGACTTCAACAAAATTTTTCAAATTTTAGTTATCGTAATTCTCGTTTATCTAACGCTCATTGTAAACACGCTTCATAACGGACGGCCTTCTTCCGCCCAGAACGCATCTTCGTATGTAACCGCGGCGCCTGATACTCCGATATTTCCCGTTAAAATAACCAATCTTGAACAATTCAGCCCTAAATTCGTATCGGCGTTTCCTGTAAATAAAGAAAACCAGTTCGTAGTGGTAGATAACTTAAACAGAAGTATCGTATTTTATGAAATCACCTGGAATGGGCCGACTCCATCGATCCAACAAAAAGCCAATACAAGTTTTTAACGGCCTGCTTATATCGATATGAACACATATAATCGCTTTAAATTAAATATGGCCGCGGCGGCTTTCATTCGGCGCTTTCCATTGCGCGCCGGCCATTTTATGGTTGCACTGTTGATTACGGCCGCTTTTTATTCGCTAAACGCGTATATTATTTCAAAAGCCTCTTTCGCTAATGACGGCAATCGGCACGGCGAATATACTTTTGAATTTTACGATTCCGACAACGGTTTAAAAAACCCGTTTATCACATCGCTCGCTTTTGACGGAAAAGGCGGGCTATATGCGGGAACATGGGGCGGCGTAATGCGTTTCGACGGCTCGGTTTTTACCGAACTCGAAAGCGGCGGAGATCGAATCGAAGGAATCGCGCCACGGTTTGTAAGCGCGCTTTATTTCGAAACCGGCCGCGGCATTTTATGGATAGGCTCCACATTTAATAAAAACGCCGGACTTTATAAATATCACAACGGGCACTTTACCAGATATTGTTCAATAGACGGCCTGCCTTCCGACAATATAAGCTCGATATGCGGCGGAGACGATAAAATATATGCGGGAACATGGGGCGGCGGCATAGCCGCGTTCGACGGTTCTAAATTCGAAATATTTTCACGAATAAACGGGCTTAGCGATAATTATATAAGTTCTATCGCTTACAGCGCTAAAACTTCGACGTTATGGGCTGCATCTAAATTTAACGGCGCTAACATGATTAAAAACGGAAAAATAACTATTATGGACGATCATACTTCATCTTTGGTCAATAATTACGTTCATAAAACAGCGGTAGATGATGCGGAAAACACAGTTTACTTCGGCACGTCGGGCGGGATCTCTAAATTCAACGGCGCCGCATGGCAGAATATAATAACAGGCGCTGACAGCATAAACGATAATTTTATAAAAGACATATTCATTTATAAACCGGAATCATTCGCCGCAACAAAAATTTATTATATAACAGCCGGCGGAGTTTCTATATCTGAAAACAATAACTTTATTAACATCGACATAAAAAAACTAAGCGGCCGTGAATTAAATTTAAACACCATTGCGGCGGATGAACATTTCATATATATTGCTACCGATAGGGGGTTGTGTAAAATTGGCAGATGATATTAAAAGCGCATTTAAAATTCCACGCAAAGAAGTTAACGTAATGAAAAAACCAAAAGAACCGCTCGGCGTAGTTATAGTAACTGAAAAATACAGAATAGTCGGCGATGTACATTTAACTGAAAACACAAGACTTTCTGATATGCTCAATATCGACACCAGCAAGAAAGACTTCATTCCCGTCACTAACGCGCGAATTTATTCGCTTTCAGACGAAAAATTACTTTTTTCAAAGGAATTTCTTCTTGTAAACAGACAATTTATTATTACAGTTTACGTCGAAGAAAGTTCGTATAAGCAAATTAAAGAAGTTATTTCAGTGGCCTCCACGCTTATTTCACAGCGGCAGTTCGATGACGCCATAATAGAAGCCAAGCGGGCCCTTAACATAAATAACAGCGACCCGGAAGCGCACTTCGTCCTCGGCATCGCATACGCAAAAAAAAGCATGCTCTCGGAAGCCTATGAAGAATTTAAATTATCGTCGGCATTCGCGCCTAAAAATTCAGAAATAGAGCATCGCGCTATCGAAATGATGGAAAAAATAAATATTTAACCATCCTATAAATATAATTTAACAAACGATCTATTATAATAATTCATTTCATTAAATCGAGTTTCATAATATCGTTAATATAATTTCTGCATGATGCATAGCCCTGCGCTGTAGCGTAGTATGGTGATACAGCCGGGGCCTTATGATTTTCAGTTAAAATTTTTATATGCTTTTCGGTCATACTTTTCAATTTGATGGCGAGTTCATAGTGATAATCCGATTTATTTTCGACCCGGTAATATTTACCGGCTTTAAAATATTCTACGGTAATCCAGCGTGAATCAACGGCCTTTTTATCGGCATCATCAGTTGTAACGAAAATTTTAGAATCATAAAACTGACTGATTAAGTCGATGTTTTTAATTAAACCGCCATTAATATAAATTTCAAGATATATCGAAAAATTTTTATTTATAAAAACAAAAGCTGATTCAAATTTATCCGGCCGGTCCATTATTAATTTCTTTATAACGCACATACGATCGTAACCTGCATTATCGGCATATTCAAACGCTTTTTCAAGTTCGCAACGGCATTCTGGCGCGCATTGCGCGGCATAATGCTCAAATTTTATATTTACGGCTTCATAACCTTCAATTTCTATACGATTCCTGCCGGAAAAAAAAAGATTAAAAATAATCGCGGCTATCAAAAAAGAGAATAAAACAATATTTGTTATTGTCATAAACAACGTCCTATTCGTTTATGCATGATCAGGCGGCCGCGGCCGGTGCCATAATAATCAGGCGCTTTATGCCCGAACATGTAACCGTGTTTTAAATAAAACGCAACGGCGCGGCCGTTAGATTCAGAAACGCTCAAATCGATAGTTAAAATCTTATAAAACGAATTCAGATGATTTTCGCATGCGTTTAATAATTCACCCGCTGCCCCCGACCCCTGAAGCAGCTCGCAAACATAAAAGCCAAAAAGATGCGCATGAGTTAAATCTTCAAAATGCCTTATAAACTCGGCGGCGCCAAAAACACTGCTCCCATTCCGGCATAATAGTTCAACCTCGCGCGGATAATTAAAAGCGGACTCATACACTACCCGCGCTTCGCTATTTTCTTCTTTATCAGAACGATTAAAACGAATTTCTAAAGTAAATAACTTAGCATAATGCGCCAGAGGCTGTAAGGTATAAGCATTAACACCCGTTTCGCCCATCACGAGGTTTTCGAGCGTTTCGAGCTCACGAAGTTTATCGCATGATAGATGAAAATTTTCTATAATACCTGACCACATTTTATATTGACCTTTTCATAAAAAAATGATATAATTTTATTCAATAATTCTAACACATCTTAAACTTTGATTCAAGATTATTTTTATTATCAGGGGTATGACATGCCATGTAACCGCAACGAAAACAATTATCATTACGTTCATACACATACGGATGGCGACGCCATAAAAAAAGAAAATTTCGCCGGGCGAAACTTTCGTCCGGCCGCTGGCGCAATAATTTTAATTTTTATTATAATGATTTTTAGCGCTTTTTCTTTTTCCTGCATCAATACCCGTTCCGCCGATGCGCGCGTCACTTTATTTCTTACCATGGTTAAATCCGGAAATTTCAAAGACGCGCTTAATTATGTAGATCCGGCGCCTTTTACCGAATCGGTACTGTCAAAAATTTCAATGCTTCCAGACGCCGCGCTTCTTGAAATATTAAAATTATCTAATATACCGGCTGAAATTAAAAATAGCTTCCTTAACAAAGAAGCAAAAATGAGCGAATTGAAAAAAACCATAAAAGAACTGATGGCAAAAGATCCTAACATTGTAGAAATGACGCTTCGCGAAATGTCCGAGCACATACGCAATAAAGACATCGATGTCGTCGCCCAGAAGCTTTCCGGCAATACCGGCGAAGTGCATATCAGTTTCAGCGAATCCGGCGCCGGCACAGAAACCATAATATTTCATCTCAAAAAAAACAATAACGAATGGCTGATAGCCGCGATGGAAGAAATAATAACCGGCTGGATATACTGAGCGTAAATATTCCGTCCGATCCCGGCGGCTTTATGCGATATAAAAAACGCGCCGCGCTTTTGCGGCCGCCTCTTGCTTTATCGTTTCGCAGGGGCTTTTATTTTATCCACGCCAATTATATTAAAAAATGCCGAAAGGAAAAAATGAATTTAAACGCTCCTATTTTATCACGAACGGGAAATACGCCTATAATGCGTATATTTGAAACTCCTCCCGTCCCATACGCGGCCGGAAGAAATATATACGCCAAAATAGAATCGGCCGGCGCCGGTTTTTCGGTCAAAGACCGCGCCGCGCTTTTTATGATACACGCCGCCATAGCGGAAAATAAAATACGAAAAAACGTCTCGGTGATTGAGCCCACCTCCGGAAACACCGGAATAGGCCTTGCAATGATATGCGCCGCATTAAAAATAAAATTAAAATTAGTCATGCCTGAAACTATGAGCATTGAAAGACGCAAGATCATAAATCATTTCGGGGCCGAAATAATATTAAGCGACGGCGGCGGCGGAATGAAAAAAGCTATAGAAAAAGCCGAAGAAATAGCGGCGAATGAGCCTGATAAATATTTTATGCCCCGGCAGTTCGATAATCCGGCCAACCCCGCCGCCCACCGGGCGACTACCGCTATAGAATTTTTAAATTTTATGGGCCTTTACTCGCTCAGGCCCGACGCGCTGGTATTCGGAGTCGGAACGGGCGGAACGCTTACGGGGGTTTCTGAAGTTGTCCTGAAACGCTATCCAAACGTAATAATCTGCGCCGTCGAACCCGAAAATTCAGCGGTGCTTTCCGGCGGCAAACCCGGCGCGCATAAAATACAGGGCATAGGGGCCGGATTCATACCGGCGATATTAAACACCGCCATAATAAATAAAATCATTAAAATAAAAGACGAAACCGCATTCAAATACTGTCGTCTGCTTGCTCAAAATGACGGCCTGCTCGCCGGGCTCTCATCCGGAGCGGCGGCGGCGGCTTCCTGTGAAATTGCACGCGAACTTCCTTCGGGAGCTAATATATTCACATTATTCCCCGATTCCGCCGAACGTTATTTATCTTTACTTTAATATTTTTGAAATTAAGCACCGGACGAACCGTTCCGGATAAACCAATATAAATAGAAAGGCCTATTTTATGAAATTCACCAGATCGTCAACCTCTTTTACTTCTTATTTCAAACTCGAATTATTCTACCATTTTTTCAATGCCATTTTTAAAGTCAGAGGCCGCTCTGCCGGCTATTCCGCCGGGCGCACAAATTTTTATATCACGCGCGCGGCCGTTTTTTTCTTTTTACTGCCCGTTTTTACCGCGTGCTTTATTTTATCACAATCCGATAAATGCCGCGGAGAATTTTTAAAAACCGATGAAATAAACATAAAAATATTACATACCAACGACACTCACGCGCATTTAGACGCTCATACCGTCGGCTATGGGGCGGAAACCGAGGAAGTCGGCGGAATCGACCGGCTTACGCATTTCGTCAAATCAGTAAAAGCCTCCGATAAAAACGTATTACTGCTTTCGGCGGGCGACGTTTTTCAGGGAACCATGTTTTTTAACTTTTTCAAAGGTCTGGCCGATTTTGAATGCATGAATATCGCGGGTTACGATGTAATGTGTCCCGGAAATCATGAATTTGACGAAGGACCGGAATGGCTGCTTGAATCATTAAATAATGTCAATTTCGACGTAGTAAATTGCAATATAATTTTTGGATCGAGCTATAAAAACGCCTCGAAATTAATCAAGCCTTATGTAATAAAAGAAGTCGCAGGGCTTAAAATCGCCGTTATCGGAGTGCTGACGAAGGAATTATTCACGCTCGTAAATGTAAAAAACTTAAAAGATATTAAAATATGCGATCCTATCGAAGCGGTAACTCCGTTAGTAAAAAAACTGAGGCCGGAAGCCGATATGATTTTAATTCTTTCACACATGGGCCTTAAAGAAGACCTTGAATTAGCCGAACTCGTTCCAGGCATAGATCTTATTATAGGCGGCCATTCCCATTCAATGCTAATATCGCCGGTAGTAATGCGCACATCTAAAGGAAAACAGGTCGTTATAAATCAGGCGTTTGAAAAAGGCGAATACATTGGCGAAGTTAATATGACATATTCAAAAAACGATAAAACATGGCGGCTGGCCGCCGGCCTGTTAAATAGAATGGATAAAAACATTGAACGTGACAATAATGTACAAAAAATAATATCAAAATACAATGAAAAAATAATTAAAGAAGTCAGAATAGTAATCGCTGAAACTCTCAGCCCGCTTACTGGCGATAAAAATACTTCACGCATAGAAGAGACGAACCTCGGCAACCTTATAGCCGACGCTATGCTCGAACATTCAAAAGCCGACATAGCTTTAATAAACGGCGGCGGAATACGAACAGGCCTTCCTGCTGGAAAAATCACCATTGAAGACTGTATTAAGATTTTTCCATTCAATAACACCATAACCCGGATTACTACAAAAGGCTCGACGCTGCGCGACGCTTTCGCTATGGTCGCAAAGGCCAGAATTAAAGGTACGAGCGGCTGTTTTTTACAGGTCTCAAAAGGAGTGAAAGTCAAATACCACGAAGGCGCCGTAGCCGAACTTTCGATCAACGGCATCCCGGTTAATGACAACAACCTTTATACCGTTGCCATGAGCGATTTTACCGCGGCAGGCGGAGACGGATTCACCATGTTTTCAACCGTCCCGGAACGTTTTAGCGACGGCATTAAAATTAACGATATTTTAATTAAATATGTAAAAAAATTAAAAACCATAAATTATAAAACGGAAGGAAGAATATTACAATGAAAGAATACATGAATTCTGTCGAACTTGCCGAATACCTTGGCGTAGATGAAAAAACCGTTAAAAATTTTTTCCCGCCTCCGCCTTCATTTAAACTCGGCGAATTCGAAAAATACAAAAAAAACGACGTGGATAAATGGGTTGACGAACTCAACAACGAACAGTTCGAATTAAAAACCATTACCGCCGAAAACGATCTCGAAAAAGCAAAAATTAAATTGCGTGAAAAGCAATATGACGAAGCGGTAAATTTAATTCGCAATTCGATACTTTTAAACCCAAAAAGCGCTGATTCTCATTTTGTTTACGGCTATCTTCTGACTAAACTCGAAAAATGGCCCGACGGTGAATTCGAATTAAGAAAAGCGTTAAAACTCAATCCTAAAGCAGATTGGCGCGATGAAGCCGCTTACCAAATAACGATATGTCAAAAAAGCCTCGGCACTTATTTCAGCAAAGAATAAATAATCGGCAATAAACTGACATTAATATTTCCGGTAAACAATTTATAATTTGACATATTTTTTTTGATATGATAAAATAATGCAATATATTAATAATCAATCTGGGGGATTAGTAATGAAAATCAAATTCTTAAAATTATTAACGATTATAATGCTCGGAGCGTTTATAGCAGGCGCCGCACAAAACGTTTACGCCGCTGAAAAAAGCTCTAAAAAAAGCCCGGCCAGAACTAAAAAAACGGCCGTAAAAAAAACGGATAAGAAAAAAAAGCCGGCTAACGATCCGGAAAAAGCAGCAGAAAATGCCGATCTTAAAGCTATTTACGATAAACAGATGATCGAAGCGGTAAAATTATTTTCACAAAAGAAAAACGACCTGTCAAAAACCACCCGCGCCGAACTCGAAGACATACTTACCATAGCCGCCGCGCAGGCGCGGGAAGGCAATTACGAAGACGCGATATATGTAATAAACGAAATCGAGACCATCCTTTCCGGACGCAAGAAACAGAGCAAAACGATTAAAATAGAAGACGCCGCTACAGGCGAAACCAGAAGCTATCAATTCGACGTCAATAAAAACAACAAGCTAATCTCCGCTAACGAAAACGAAGAAAGCTCATCAAATTCGAACGACGCAGTCTATGACGAAGAAGCGGCTTCCACCACGCCGCCCGACGGAAAATTTTCACTCAAAAGACTTTCGGCGGCCGAGCAAAAATTATATAAAGACCTCGTCGAAGTATTACCGATAGCCGAATTCGAATTTAATAAGAAAAAAAATCCCGACACCGCCAGACGCCTTATGCGCCTTCGCAGGGTATTTTACACGCTAAAGAAAAAAGGGATGGGATTTAGCGTCGATGATAAAATAATACAGGAATTAATATCTGAAAATGAAAAATAAAAATACGGACAACAAATAATAATATGAAAATAAATTAAACATAACGAATGGGGTGTTACTGCACATGAAAAAATGTCCAAATTGCGAAGGCCGCGAACTTATCACTCAAAAAATTTCCACGAACGTCGAAGTGGATGTCTGTGCCGGATGCGGCGGAGTATGGTTTGAAAAAGGCGAAGTAGGCGATTTTACTAACTTCGCAAAAGACATTCCGGATATAGCGCGTCTGGCTAAAGAAGCTAAATCGAGCGCTAAAAAATGCCCCGAATGTGGAACCAATATGAAGGAAATGAAATATACGGGTTCCTCGAACCTTATGATCGATTACTGTGAAACCTGCTGTGGAGTATGGTTTGACGGCGGAGAAATCGGCGAATTAAAACAGATAGCCGATAAATTAGACGATGTAAAGCTTCGCATAAGCCGCGAAATATGGAATTTAAGATTTAACCTGCATAAAAGAAGCGCGCTTACCTGTCCGAAATGCCGTGAAAAAACGTTACATACGTTCAATACGTCGGAAGGAGTTACGGTCGATTTATGCGATAAATGCCGTGGAATGTGGATGGATAAGGGTGAAACAGCACGCGCGGCGGAGCTCGAAAACGATTTTCCCGATTACCAGGCAGTAGAATCGAGCGCTGTGCTGACGGATTTAATCTGCCCTTCATGCGGCTCTAAAATGCACAATATGAAATACGCGCCTGAAAACGATCTTATGATCGAATATTGCCGTAAATGCGGCGGAATGTTTTTAGACGCCGGAGAGATGTCGAAAATAGAAACTATCAGCGCCAATTCTGAAAGCGCCGGTAAAAAATTAGTTCGCTGCCTCAAGCAGATGCATGACGAAGGTTATGTTAAACTAAATTAACGTTTTATAAAACGCCGCCGGTCATAAATATAAATTTTTAATTCATATACGAAATCAGGAGGGATATACATGGCGTTATTCGGTGGTCCGAAAGTTAGCGTGGGCCTTGATATCGGTTCGCGCTGGATTAAGGTTGTATCGGCCGTAATGAGCGGCGGCGGAAGGCCGCAGATAACTAAAGCTATATGCGTAAAAAACGGCGGCGACGCATGCGAAACGATCAAACGCGTTTATAGCGAAAACAATTTTAAATCGGCCATAACGGTGGCCTGCCTGGACAGTCAGGACGCCGAAATGATGATACAGGACTTTATAGTCAAAACCCCTATGGAAGCGGAAAAACTTGCCGAAGTTAAAATGCGCGATTTCAATTTAAACGAATTCGTCATTAACTATTCTCTTTTAAGAGGCCCTATTTCAGGCGCCGACGGAAGTCCGGTTTTTCCCGTCCTTTATGTATCAACCGATAAAAATAAACTTTCTGAATTTCAATCATTGCTTAAAATGGCCGGTTTAAAAACCGATTCTCTCATCATAGATATTGACCAGCTCGCGGCTATAAACGCTTTAGAGCTCGACCAGGCAGCCGTCGGCCTCTACTGCCTTATCGAAGGCGGCGCTACCACGACCAATATTTCCATGCTTAAAGACGGCATACTCAGATCCACCACCGTCATACGTGAAGACGGCGGAGCTTTTTTTACCAGCCGTCTTGCTCAGGAACTCGGAATATCAGCCGATGAAGCTGAATCATTAAAAATAAATAACGGAATAGACACCGGAACTTCAAACCGTTTCAGCGGAACTTCATTAAATTTCGGATCGTCTTTAGAGCTCGACGATATTAACTCCGGCGCGCCGGCTTCCACTAACGGCAGCGATAAAGTTAATTACCTGAGCGCTTTCAAAAACCAGATCGATGATTATCTCGATAAAATTATAAACATAATAAAAGATTATCAGGATAAAAATTCAGAAACCGTAAAAGAAATAATTTTAACCGGCGGCCTTGCCTGCACCAAAAATATAAGCGGATATATGAAAAACTATTTGAACGCCAGCAACCTGAAAATTAGCGCTATTAGCATTGCCGAATCACCGTATTTAAATTCATTAAATTGCGCCGATGAAGAACGGCAGGCTTTTACCGTTGCTCTCGGACTCGCTTTACGCGGTTTTGCCGAATAACGCTCCGCGCTCATTTTTTTATTATCGTTTAAGTTTTTTTTATTGTCAATCAGATGACATGAAAGGACGGCTGCACTTTATGAAACCAAAATTCAATTTAAATCGATTTTTAAAATTATCTTTTTTATCGTCTTTAATAATTTTAACGGCCCATACGCTTTTAGCATGCGGCGGCCAATCGGCCGATAACAATTTAAAAGCCCGGCTGAGCTTTATCTCAGGCACTGTAGAATCACGGGCGGACGACCCGGCGGATTGGAAAACCGCCGTATCCGGAGAAGAAATGTCAATGTCATATACCGTTAAAACAGGCGAAAAGTCAAACGCAAAAATAGATTTTTCAGACGGCGTTAAAATATTTCTCGAAGAAAATACGACCGTAAAACTTAAAGAAATCAAAAAACCTTCCGAAAAAAGCACTCTCGACATCGCTTTAGAAATAATAAACGGCGCCATCTTTTTTGACGTAAGCAAGCGCGAGGGCAGTAAGTTCGAAATGGAAACATCTACCGCGGTGGCCGGAGTAAAAGGAACGAAAGGCGTTATGAGTTTTAATAACGATACTACCGGCGTAATGGTAACAGAAGGACGCGTCGAAGTCAGTTTAAAAAAAGCCCCGATAGACAAAATAATGCTCGAAGCTGACGATGCTATCGAATTCGGTGACGCGGCTGCGCTTTCAGAAAAAAGTAAGATCGATTATTCGAAAGCTAAATTTTGCGGCATGCCTTTAATGAAAGAACTTACCCCCGACGATTTAATAAAAAAAATTGACATTATTAAAAGCCGTTAAGTAAACGCTTTTAATAAAGTTATTTTTAAAAATATGATTAACCCCTATTATCATTAACTGATACGAAAGGCTAAAAAAATAACCGCTTTTAAAAAATAAATTTATCAAAATAAAAAATTATTCGATAATTATATTATGAATAAAGATAAATTTAACTTAAAACTTTTAAGCGGCTTTAATTCGATTTCATTTTTTTATTACATATCCATCAGCGGAAAAGCATTATCTATTAAATTGCTTTTATCCGCCGTTTTTATTTTACTTATATTCAGCATCGCAGGTTGTATCGGCTCAAAAACCGGAAATAACGAAGAATTAATTTTAAATGCCGCGATAAGATTCACTCCGATAGTAAACATAGAAGTAATCAATAAGTATGGCGATTCTTCCGAAACAAGTCTCTGTGAAATTGTATTTTCTAAAACTTCCGACATGCTGTCGCCTTTTAAGCGACTCAGGCTTGATAAAAATACTCATTTCAGCATAAATGAATTCAAAGCCGGCGATGAATTTTATATCGGCGCTTTTATCGACGCCAACGGCAACCTTGAACCCGATTACGGCCGCGAACCGGTAGGCGGCGCTTACGCTGATATCGCTCTTTCCATGTGCGAACCGCCCGAAGTAAATTATATGAATAAAAACAGAATATCGAAATATAAAATAAATGTAAATAAAGATATTCCGACGGTAACTGAACTTAAAATGCTGCGGCCGATAACCGGACGTAAGCCCGGCGCCGGAGCAATGGGACTTACTACGAAACCATCTTTCGAATGGACTGAATTAAAAAAAATAAATAAATATAAAATAACCGTATATAACGAAGAAACCGCCGGAGCATACTGGCAGGCGGTTTCTTATTCTAACAAAATTACATATTCAATTTTAAATCCTGACGGCGGATACAATCTTATCGAAGCAAAACTTTTACCGGCTTCCGCCAGGCATAAATGGTCTCTAACCGGTTACGACGCATATAATGAACTATGGGCTTATGCGACGGGCATCTCATTTTTACCTTAAACTCGAAACCGAATAAAACATGAATTAAGCGCCCTTTTCAAACGAAGCGGCAGTCTGAACGGCGCCCGTTTCGTTTTTATCAGCAACGATTTTATCGATTACAGTATTGACTTTTTCATAATCTTCGGAATTAATTATCTTTAAATTATGCATTTTTTCAAAAGCCTGGCGGGTATTATTCAACACTTCAACGGAAAAAATAGCGTGTAATTCAACAGTTTTTTTTACCGCCGGCATATCGGCCGGAGAAATGTTAGATTGCGGTATATTATTAATATTTAAAATCATGGCGTTCTCCTCCTTCTATTATGTATTTTACTTTATATTATGTTACTTTACATTATTTTACTTTACATTTTAAAAATACTTTGATACAATAATACAATCATCTGCCATAACTCAATTAATATTATAACATATTTTATTACATAATAAAAGAAAAAAATTAAAATGAAACAGGTAATTTAATATAATTATTACTGATACCATATAACAAACAAAAAAAAAATGAAATCGAGTAAAAAATGAAAAAAAGCAAATATATAATAGCGGCGCTTTATGAGTTTTTATGGTATTTTGATATAGCTTTTATCGCATATATTTTCAAATATTACCTGCTGCCGCCCACGCCCAGAAGCGCGTCTTTAATATTTATATTCAGCTGGCTCGCCTTTTTTACGCTGGCCACCCGGCAGTTTTTAACATTCTGGAAAGGCCATTTTTGCACGGGAATGATACCGGCTGAAAAAATGTACGCATCTTATACCGCCCTTATTTTTACCTGCCTGTTCGCGCAGGCGCTTGCATTCATCGAATTCAAAACAGCCGCAAATCTTATAATTTTAATTACAATGCTATTCTTTAACGCCCTTTATTTTATTTTAACTACTCACTATCTTTTTTTAATTTATTTCGCTTTTAATTATTTTTTATTTTTCTTTAAAATCGGATATTTAATTAAACTATTATGATAATTTTATCATATTCTATATAACAAACTTATAAATAATAACATGATTATGAATAAAAAACTGAATTTTAAAAAAGTCGAGTTAAATACTGCCTGGCCTGAATTTGAAGCTTTTATAAATAGTTTTCCCGCCGCCGCCGGATCGTTTTCGTATCATTACCATTATAAGGGCGGCCTGAAATTTTTAATAAATCCACGAACTGCCTTTAAAAATACCGATTCTCAAACTTTAAATTTTAAAAACCGCATTCTTGTGTTCAAATCGCCAGACTCATTTATGAATTTATCTGAAACCGAAGCAGTCTTATTAAAGGGGCTCTTTAACTATATCGCCATCGAAAACGCCGCCGATATAAATAACTTCAGCCCGCGCGATATCTTAAAACTCATTAAAACGGCTTTAACATATAATTTTAAAAAAATACGGATTTATATAAACTGCGATTCGATAATATCTGCAAAAAACAGCGAACATCTGATTCTCGAATCAGTTTATAAATTTCAAAACTCGATCATAAAAAAAAATACTGACGGCGCCAGAATTTCCCTGTCCTTTAGCGCTCCTTCGATTATATCTACAATCCAATTCAACGAAACGCTCGCTTCAAAATTCCCGGATTTAATACCATTACTTCATATACAAACTTCCCGCGGGCTTAATACGGCGGAGGCCGCGCTTTTATTTTATTTAAAATATCAAAGCCGCAGGCTTAAAAATTGCAGTATTGCTCCAAATTTTAATGAAACCGCCGCGATATTCGAAGAAAGTTTTTATCTCGATACGCTTGAAATATTACGCTCCCTCGAATTTGAAAATATTCCTGGAATATTTTTTATATCATGCCCGACCTGTTCACGGTGTAAAATAGACGTAATAGGCTGCGCTAACAATATATATCGCCGTCTGAGATACGTTGAGCATAATCTGAAAGTAGCGATTATGGGCTGCGAGGTAAACGGCCCGGGCGAGGCCTCACACGCCGATATAGGAGCGGCAGGCTCGCTCGAACGCGCTGTTATATTCGAACGCGGAAAAATAGTAGAACGCATAACGCCTGAAAAGCTCGAAGAAAAATTAATGGAGAAAATAAAAGAATATGTCGCTCAGAAAAAAAACGCGCGAAATTAAAATTGGCGATACCGCAATCGGCGGCAATAATAAAATAGCCATACAATCGATGTGCACTAAAAATACTGAAAATTATAAAGCGGTAATCGATGAAATAAAAAGGCTTACCGACGCAGGCTGTCATATAGTAAGAATCGGTGTTTTAAATGAAGCGGCCGCCCGCAGCGCCGGAAAAATAAAAAAAGCGATCGCTATTCCCTTAGTCGCCGATATTCATTTTGATTACCGGCTT
>CAYQWL010000088.1:0-16078 GCA_964421195.1 uncultured bacterium
AAAATTCGTTAAAATAAGGCTGTCATGCATAATATCCGAAGACGCCGGCGTTTATTCGGATATTATGGCCGAAGATATAAAATTGGAAAAGTAAGTAATTAAAAAGCCGCCTGAATTGATTTTCAAGGCGGCTTTTATCGATTTATTATTTAGCGGTTATTTTAAACATATCGCCCGGAGCGCCCGCGAAAAATATATAGCTGCCTTCGGGCGCATAGATTTCGTCCTTATCTGCGACGCTGTCATAAAGGGTTACGTCTTTTCTCAGAATTATTATTCTGCCGTTCATCGGTTTTTCGAAGTTAACGATGGCGCCTTTATCGATTTTAAGCCATTCATTTAATCCTTCAGATTTTATTATTATTCTGTTGACGCCGTTTATCAATTTTCTGGCGGCGGCGGCGGGCGATAATAGCGTGTAGCTGCTTTTGAGCCATGTTTCGCCGTTGACTTCCACCAGATGCAGGTCTGACTGGTCACGGAAAACCGTTCCAGCAATGCTTGCGTAGCCTGGAGTTTCAATTTTTTTAATGCCGGCAAAATTTAAATAACCTGGAAGTTCTTCGTAAAAATCGACTTCGGCTATACCGATACAGCCGGCAAGAACATAAGGTTTTTCATTTCTTACAAGCCACTGCAGGCCGGTTAAATCGGTTTTCAAAGAAACCGGGTTTTTAATTTCATCAAGTTTTTGATATCCAATCATATCGACGCCGTAAGTTTTAATTTTATGCAGCACTAAATATTGACGGCCGTTAATAATATTAAAGTAACACTTTGATTCTTCCTTATGATTATGGAATATACCGCCGTTATAAACGTAAGAAATAACGGGTTCTACGGCCGGTTTTTCGTTTTCGCGCTTATCAGAAGGCTTTTTATTAACTCCGGGTTTTTTATCTTTAACTATCGGAGTGAGCGGATATATGTCGAACCCGGTTTCGTCTTTATTGAAAGTTATCTTAAACGGCGCCATATCTTTAGCGTAAATGCCGGCGAATTTAAGAATATCCGCGGGTACTTTCTGCGCTTCAACGGGTTTTTCGGCTTTAAACGGCGGCGGAGCCACTAAGTTTTTATCTTTCATTAAAGCGTCGAGTATCGGCCGCGTGAGCGATTCTCCGGAAACATGCCCGTTTACCATAAGCGCTATAGAAATTCCTTCATCTGGAACGATCTGCAGATTAGTTGAATAACACAGAGTATTGCCGCCCTTGCCGAGGACCTGAAATCCTTTCGACTTGAATTGATCTAAATTTGAATATTCCCAGCCGAATTCGCTCATCATCGGCCTGTGTTTAAGATCGTTGTAAAAACGGTACGGTTGATTTTTGCGTATTTCGGCGAGCGAAGCGTTAGAAAGCAGTTTGGTGCGGCTTTTTGGATTGAAGCTGTTTCCGAATTTGCAAAGATCCTCGGCGGTCGATGAAATGCCTCCGCAGGCGTAAATATTTACGACTTCCGCCGGATACTTTTTGCCGGTTTTGATATCGTAATATTGCGCGATATTCTTGCTGCCGCATTCGCCGACGCTCGGACCGGAGTTTTTCATTCCGAGCGGCTTGAAAATTCGTTCGACGACGAAATCCATGAATTTTTTTCCGCTGACTTTTTCAACGATTATTTCGGCGAGCGTGAAGCCGTCGTTGCAATACATCGACATTTCGCCGGGAGCGTGTTTTAAATAATAATTTTTCAAGTTATCAAGAAGAAGTTTATGCATCTGGTCGCAGGATTCGTAGCCGAAAAAGAAAGTGCTTCCCGGAAGGCCCGATGAATGGTTAAATATCATTCTGACGGTTATATCCTTATAACGCTCGTCTTTCATCGTAAAATCAGGGATATATTTAACGATCTTTTCATCGAGGCTTATTTTGTCGTCATCGACGAGAAGTAAAATTGAAACCGCGCTGAACATCTTACTCGTCGAGCCGATATTAAAGCGGGTATATTTATCGACCGGCCTGTTCGAAGAGCGTTCAGCGGCGCCGAAACATTCCGAATAAACAGTGCGCCCGCCGTCCATAACGGCGACCGTAGCGCAGCTTCCGCTTCCGGTAGTTATGGCTTTCCATACGGTTTCACGCGCGGCGGTTATGGTGTTTTTATAATATTGCGCGTCCGGGACGCGATTGCTTTTTGCCCCGGCAAAAGTTGACAGTAATAATAAAAGTAAAACCGCCGATAGGATCAGCCTTGTTTTTTTCACAACATACCACTCCTTTTAACTTACCCTGTAAATATAACCCGGCTTATCATAGCATAATTTATCATAAACGGCAAGGTAAAACTTTATGTGATCTGGTGACGGATAAAGCATAAGCAAGCCCGCTCTAAAAAGATCAAAAATATTAAAAACAGGGTAAAAATATTATGCTGTATTTGTAAAAAAATGAAAACTTTTCAGAAAAAGTAAACACTTTAGCTTGATTTTGCTATAATATAAAAATATTATGATATTGTAATTAAGTCGGACATTAAAGATGTTTAAAGTAAATAATCAAATGAAATTCGATTCATAAGAAAATTTATTTGAAGGTAAAAAATCTGAAAAATTTATCTGTTATCTTCTTTAACACTTAAAATATTTTATCCGCACGGAATGAAAAAAAACCATTTTTATGCTCTTGATATAGCCGAGTATTCTGGCTCTGGCACGCTTTGTATAATGAAAGCTTATCCGCGCGCTTCGTATATTTTTATTACTAACTTTGTCAGAACTGTATTTTCAGTAAAAAATAAAGCCGCAAAAACGGATTGACTTTGAAACATCACGCTGATATAATTGCTTTGAGTGCAAAGTAAACGGAGGTTTGAATTCAATGAGTAGAAAAATATTTCCGCTTTTCATATTATCATTTTTATCGGCTCTGGCATTTGTTTTATGCGGCGCGGGCCTTCTGACAGCCAAGCCCGTAATGACTACTCCGTTCGAAACGGCCGTTTTGGAAGCGCCCATCGTCTGCGCCGCCGAGGTTACCGGCTTTCAGTTCGATGATCTGAAGACCGGCGAAGAGGTCGTCGAAGAAAGGTGGAACGCGCCGCTCGGCAAGAAATTCATCTTATTTCTGGATGAGGACCTCTGTCATTTCGGCTGGTTCGCTTCCCCGAAGCCGGACGACGAGGCCATCCGGAAATTGTTGAAAGACGCCGGGCTTAATTAAACCGCCGCGCCCGGCAATAACTGTTTATTGATAGAAAAGATGGTGGAACCCCGTCCCTGCCGAAAGAATCAGGGAGTCCAATCGACCGGCCGTTATGCCGTCATAAGCTCGGATTATAAGGCAATCAAGACTCAGATGAAGAAAAAAATGAAAGAATTTATATGAACGGCCCAATCAACAAAATTCTATATATCGACCTTGAAACCGCCCCTGACTTTAAGAAAATTACTCGAGCCGGAATATATTCACCAGATGGAATAAACCTTGATATTCCATGGAATGATGCGGCGTTTTCAGTTCTTGAAAGCGCGGCGCTCGGCCGTTGCGCACTCTGCGGGCATAATATTTTAAGGCACGATATCGAATTACTCAGAAAATATAAGCCCGACTCGCCTGTTTTTAATATGAATTTGATCGATACTCTTCTGCTTTCGCCGGTGGCTTTTCCTGAAAACCCTTACCATAAACTCGTCAAAGATTATAAACTGGTTTCCAATTCTAAAAATGATCCGCTTAAAGATTCCATGATTTGTGAAAACCTGCTTAACGATGAGATCTGCGCATTTTTAGACATGAAGCCGGAATATCTTGAATTTTTAACCGTGCTTTTTTGTTCCGGCGAGTCGAAGATTGAAGCCGGAAACTGGATAGTTTTTGACCTGGTCACTTTATCTAAATTAGATAAATCGAATATATTTAATGCCGTCGATCCCGAAAAAATATATAATATCGTCGGTAACGATTGCGGCGGGCCCGCCATGTGTAAAACGAAATTTAACGAGCTGTTCAATAAAGCTCTTCATGGCGGCGATGGACTATTCAAAAGAAGCTTTGCGTATGCTGTTTCATGGATCAAAGTTTCCGAACACGACAGCTTATTAAGCCCATGGGTTTATTACAGTCATCCGGAAACCCAGAAAATCATAGGAGAATTAAGAGAGCCAGGAAAATGTTCATGCGCATATTGCTCGGAAGTTTCAAAGAATCAAAATTATCTGAAAAAATTTTTTGGATTTGAGAGTTTTAAACCCAATCAGGAAAGCGTGGTTCAAAAAATAGTGTCAGGAAAAAACATTCTGGCGCTTATGCCTACTTCAGCTGGAAAATCACTCTGTTACCAGCTTCCGTCAATGATTATGGCTCACAGAAAAAAGATGCTTACGCTGGTAATCTCCCCTCTGCAGGCGCTCATGAAAGATCAGGTTGACGTGCTTCGCGAAAGATTCGGATATCGTCAGGTAACCGCTATTTATGGAGGACTATCGGCGCCCGAAAGAAAAAATGCGCTTGAAGGAATAGTGCTTGGAAATTTTGATATAGTTTACGCCGCGCCCGAACAGCTGAGAAATAAATCATTCGTGGATGTTCTGCTTCAGCGAAGAATCGGAATGTTCGTCATCGACGAGGCGCACTGCCTGTCAAAATGGGGACATGATTTCAGGCCCGATTATCTTTACATTCCAAAATTTATTAAAAAGATAAAAGAAAAAAACGGCGAAATCCAGGTTTGCTTTTTTACAGCCACGGCGAAACCAGGTGTTATTTCAGAAATTATAAGTCGTTTTCCCGAAATCGGGCAGGCTTCCGCCGGCATAAATGAATGTTCAAAAATTAATAAAATTGAAATTATAGACGGCGGGCACCAAAGAGATAATCTTTCGTATGAAGTATATTTTACGCCTGAAAATGAAAAGAAAAATAAAATAATCGAGCTTATTGAAAATGAAAAAGGATGCGCGATAGTCTATACCGCTTCGAGAAAACGCGCGGAATATTTTTCAGCGGTCCTTTGCACTAACGGCGTTGACTGCGATTATTACCACGCCGGTCGGATTAAAGATAAAAAAGAAATTCAGGATCGTTTCATAAACGGAAAATTAAAAGTCATAACGGCGACAAACGCATTCGGTATGGGTATCGATAAGCCTGACGTGCGGCTCGTCATACACGCGGATATTCCCGGATCGCTTGAAAATTACATCCAGGAGGCCGGAAGAGCCGGGCGCGACGGCGCTTCGTCCCGCTGCATTCTTTTATATAACGGCGACGACGTCGAACGCCAGTTCGTGCTTCAGGCAATGTCTGAAGTTACCGAGCAGGATATTCGCGGCGTTTACAGAGGCCTTTCATCTTTTCTTTCCAGAAAAAGAAAGAAAACCGCTGAACTCACGGAAGACGAAATAATCGCCACGAGCGGCGAAATACTGAGGCATGACGGCACCCAGGCCGATTTTGACATCGATGATAATATGTATGATATAAAAGTGAAAACGATAATAGCGGCGCTCGAAGATGCCGCCCTTGTTGAAAGACTTGAAAACCGCGTCAGTTTTATTAATATATCTTTCACGAAAAAAAACCTTTCCGAGGCGCTGCATTCGCTTGAAGAGTTTTCATTGCCGCATGCAAAAACCCCCCGGTATATAAGCATATTAACTTATCTTTATGGTTCGGATTTTTCTGAAAGCAGCGGGTTTCATATCGACGCGCTGTCAGCCGGAACCGGCGTTGAACACTCTGAAATTATAAAAATTTTAAGGCATTTGAGCGAACTTAATATTTTATCCTCTGCGGTACAATTCAGCGCATATTTTTCAAATGCGGTTAAAAACGATTCTTTTGAAAAATTGTCGAAGTTTCACGAACTTGAAAGCGCGATTCTTGAAATAATGTCAGCCGGCGATTATTTTGAAGAAGAAAATTATGCTTTTTATCCTGAATATAGTAATGGTTACCTTATGGATATAAACGGTATATATTCAGAAATTTCAAATCACGGCAAAAACATATCGCCCGGCGATATACTCTCCGTTTTATATGCAATGCGCGATATCGGCGCGGTCAGGATAAACAAAGCATCGTGCAATAAATTTTTTATAACGCACCTTATGAGAATTAAGGAAATGAAAGAGCTTATCGATGGAAGATGGGAACGCGCCCATTCGATTTTAAAAGACCTGGTCGAAATTTCTAATAAAGCGGAAGGCATAGATATTTATGTTAAATTCAGCGAGGCTGATCTGACGGCGGATCTTTTCGGGTGCGGCGGCGGGCCGGGAACGCGCGAAAAGCATAATAAAACTCTTCTATTCATGCATGAAAATGGAATAATTAAACTGCAAAACGGACTCGGAATTTTCAATCCAGCCATGCATATTCGCGTCAAACGCCTGCCTGCGCCGGATTTTGATTTTAAAAAAGCGTTCGATCCGCTCGATAAATATTATAAACAAAAAATAACTTTCATTCATATGATAATAAAATACGCCGTGAAGGGCATTGCGGCCGGAACCGCCTCCGGATTCGAGCATTTGAAGAAATTTATAAGCGATTATTTTTCTGAAAGCACGGATAGTTTCATTGAAAAATACTTTGAAACTAAGCGCGAGCGTGAGATTCTTAAATACGCGACCGACGCGGCCACCCTTCAAAAAATATCGGGCGATCTGAACAATGCGGTCCAGCAGAAAATAGTCACTTACGAAGGGAACCGCCGGGCGCGGCTTGTCGTAGCGGGGCCGGGCAGCGGAAAAACGCGGACTATCGTTCACCGTATCGCTTACCTGATAAAAGTTTTAAGGAATAATCCACGCTCCATTCTCGTAGTGGCGTTTAACCGTCAGGCAGTTCTTCAAATAAGACGCGAACTCAGAAAATTGATCGGAAAAACAGCTTCACGGGTCGATATATACACTTATCACGCCCTCGCGATGGCTATCGGCGGAAAAACGCCGCCGGAGCTAAAAGGAGACGACGGCACGATAGATTTCAAACAGGCGCTTTCCGATGCAGTAGATATATTAAATAAATTCGAAGTAAAAAAATCGAACGGCGAAGACGAATCGCGTCAAAACTTTCATAATTATTCATATATCATGGTCGATGAATATCAGGATATTAACGAAGACGAATATAAATTGATAAGCCTGATAGCTGAAAAAAATAAGAAAGCCAACGGCACCGTAAAACTGCTTGCTGTAGGCGATGACGATCAGAATATTTATTCATTTAACGGCGCTAATATCAGATTTATAAGATGTTTTGAGGATGATTACAACGCCGAAATCATTTTTATGAATGAAAATTACAGATCCACTAAAAATATCATAGACGCGTCAAACATATTGATTTCTAAAAATATTGACCGCATGAAAAAATTAGATAACAGATCGGTGATCAATCGCTCGCGCGCAGGCGATCCGCCTGGCGGAAAAATAGAGTTAATGAAACTTTCCGACGACATGGGACGAGTGGTTATAGCGAAGGTTAAAAATTCTGAAGTCCAGGCACGAAGCGTTGCGTGTCAGATAGATTTTCTGGTCGAGGAATGCGGATTTGCGAAAAACAAAATAGCCGTGATGGCGCGCACTAATGAGCAGCTAAAAGAAGTCGCAATCGCTTGCGGAGCGGTTGGAATTGAAACCCGACGTTTTGAAAAAAAACGCCTCCATATTTATAAATTACGCGAAATCGCTCTACTAATCGATTATTTAAGGGCATTGCCGCGGCGGTTGATGAATATTATCGAACTGGTTGGCTTAATTAATAAGTATTTTGAATCATCTCAAACCGTCATTGCCGAAAACTATGAAGACGAATTTAAATATTTGTTCGATGCTTTTTGCGATGAATTTGAAGGAATTGAAGTTCTTCCGATGTATTTTATCAGCTATATTTATGATTATGCCAGATCCGGCGGAGACAGCGCCTTCATAAAAAAAGGCGTCCTGCTTACTACAATGCATTCGGCCAAAGGACTTGAATTTGACGCCGTGATTATTCTCGCGGATAATAAACATGAATGCGGCCCGCGGCTGTTTGAAGAAGCGCGACGGCTGTTTTATGTAGCTATGACAAGGGCGCGCGAGGCTTTATTTATTTACGATTATGAGAACTGCCGAAATTTATTGATAGATCCGATATTAAAGCTGCCCGATAAAACGGTGTATTGCCGTCAGGCGCTATTGACGGAAAAATATTTAAAACTTCCGGTCGCTTCAAACACATTTGTTGAAACGCTTGAAATAAGCGATTTATATATAGGTTATGCAAAAAATATAAAAGATATCAAAAAATTCGAATATATTCAAAAAATATTATCTGATATCAATTTTGGCGAAAGCCTTAAAATTATTAAAGAAGATAACGGTAAATACATCAACTATAAAATTTTATTTGGCGATCAGGTTATCGGAATGCTCTCTAAAAAATGTAAAATGAGATTCGAAAATTTTATGCGTTTAAATTATTTTATCGATTCAGCCTCAGTTCATGGAGTATTCAGAGTATCGCATAATAATAATGCTCAAAATGATTCGCGAATTATTTCCGCTAAACCCGAAATATTCTGGGCGGTCGTCCCGACGATTGTGTTCAAACGCAAAGAATAATGAAAAAATATCTGCCAGAGATATTCAAAAATAATTCGATCTTGAAAATTAGATTTATTAATATTCAAATTAAATTTTTTCAATTTCCCAGATACAACCCAATCTCTTCCAGCTTATCGTTCATGTATTGTTCGTCCTTTAAGCCCTGCGCCGAAATTTCGACGACCGAAAAGCCTTTTAATTTTGCTTTTGCCCTTAAAATTGAATCAGTCTTTTTCTGCTTAAAATTGCCGTGTATTTTTCTTGAAAGGCCGTCGATATAAATTAAAATTTTCTTATCTTCGAACGCATAATCCGCGACGGTATAATCGCCGCCGGCAAGTTCGACTTTGTACTGCGATTTATCGGGCTGTGGGAAATTTTTATTTTTCAGTAAAACTATGAATTGATCTTCGGCATCGCTATCGCCTGGCTTATGTTCGGTGTTAGTTACCACGGGCGGAATTTCAACCGTAAAGACGGGCGGCATTTTATGCTCGCTCAGGCTATGAATCGCATTGAAACGGTTCAGCAGTTTATGGTGCTGCTGGTTTCTGAAGTGAAGCAGGCAGCTATAGCAGGAATCCTCGCAATCGCAGTCTTTTAATTTTTTAATACTTTCATTGACGATCTTAACATAATACTTCAGGAACTGCGCTAAAAATCCGCTGCCGCCTGGAAGCGGGTCATAGATTATAACCCGGCTCTTTCCATTCGATTTAGTTTCGATAACGCCGTCCAGATCGCTTTCCTGCATATCCAGCACGCGATAGGCGCCGTATTTTAAAGATTCCATAAAATTGACCGCGTTCTTGAGCTCATCGAATTCGTCAATAACGATAAGATCGGAAGAAATATCGGCATGCAGCGCTGACCAGAACTGTTGTCTGTCATTGACGTGGCATTTCTGCGCATGCACATCCATAAAATCGTTAATCTCATCGGTGCTCGCCAGCGGATGTCTGACTGCGCCGCACGCCGGGCAGATCGGAAACCCGATAATCGGGCTATCGCATATACCGGCGTTAACCAGCCTGACATTTGCCTGGTTCAGGTATGTGACCGTCAGGTCGTTTACTTTATATTCCCGTCCGCCCTTATGCTTTTCATTCATCATAGCGTACATGGCAAATCCTATGCGATGCTGCGATTCTTTGACGTCATCTATTTTATTGATCTTCGAAAGGATAACATCGATTATGTCGTAAGAGCCAAAACCAACGAAGTCATTTCCGCCGCCCTGAGTTTTAACCTGGCTCGCCTCGGTCAGCGACGAATTGGTTCTATTCAAAACCATATTTTTACGGATCATTTCAAAGTTAAAGTCAGGGCTTTTTTCACGCAGCTTGAAAAAATTTAATTGAGTTACCTTGAATATATCGTGATTCGCATAAAGCATATTGGCAGGCGTTAATTCACGAATCGCCATGGCTTTCGGGCGGCTTATTTCCAGGAACGGCTCGGCGCATTGCGCCTTTACGCTCGCCCTGCCCATGGCGTAACTTGGAAAGAATCCGTCAACCGAAAGATAAGACAGCGCGTAGTTATCCTGTGATTCGTTATGATAACTCTGTAAGGCGTACCTGAGAGAGTCCATTCTTTTCCTGTCCGATGAATTCAAAATTTCTTTTTTGCGCAGCGGTTTCAGCAGATTGCGATAAGTGTTGATCTCGAGGAATAAATTGCGGATATGACCTGCGAGTTTATCCGGCATGTCGATGATCGTCGAGCGTATAAATTCCGGATTGATTTCGTCCCGGTCGTCATCCGGCCAATTTCTGGTAAGATTGCTTGTAACGTAATCGGCGAGACCGTTTTGGTGTTTTTCAATAATCTGCTTCAAGTTCGAAAAATTATCCGGCTCGTTCTTATAATTTACATGGCCCTGCATATCGGAGACTGCAAAGTAACTTTTGATATAAGACGGAAATATGATCTTTAATTGCTGAATGTCGTCATCATCGCAATTAGACCGTAGCCATGTCAGGACCATCGAGTGAATATGCTTGGTGACGAGCGGCTTGTTTCTCATCGAAAAAACAGGCACTCTGATATTACCGGTTATCATTTCAGCCGGATTATTATAAAAATAGGTATCATGCGGCGTGCATCTCGAGTAAGTAAAAACCGTCGCTATTCGATGTTTTCTTCCGGCGCGTCCGGCGCGCTGAGTGTAGTTGGGCGTGGCCGGCGGCACATTACGCATCAGCACCATTTCAAGTTTGCCAATATCGACGCCAAGTTCGAGAGTCGGCGTCGCGACCAGGCAGTTGCACTTGCCGCCGTCGATTTTTTTGAATTCTTTTTCTATATTGCCTCTTTCGGCTTTCGGGACCTGCGCGGAATGTTCTTCCGACTTAATTGGCGTATAGTTTAGTTTGGTGAATTGAATGATATCGTAATTGTCGGTGTCTATTTCGGTCGGCAATACATCGCCTTTGCAGTTATACTGCGTGCATTTGCCGGCTGGCGGCATGGTGCTCGTAACGTTATTGCAGGATCTGCATTTGAATAGATTGCCGGCCTTTTTAAACCCCAGAATATCTTTATTTATCTGATAAATTCTCTGCGTCTCGGGCCTGATCAGCGGAATAAGGTTGTTATGCCTTTTTTCGATGAGCCTCGATTCTTTTATTATATCGTTATTTTCGAGCAATTCCCAGAGTTCCTCTAAAAATTCCGTGTTAGTTTTGGTGATGCCGAGAGCCTTTTTAAATATGACCTCGATTCCGGACCGGCCGTTAGCCGATATAAAGCCTTTAATGAAATTATGCTGCTTCAAATTTTCGTCTTTTTGATAAACGAACCCGCCCGGCCTGTAATTTTCGATATTCGGAATAATGCCGTCCCGCACTTCAGAATCGGTGTATCCCCAGCGGCGTTTGGCAAGTTCGTCGTTCACCGCGCCTTTTTTCCTCAAATAATCGAGCATCAAAACGACGGTATTTATAATACTGCCGGTATCGGTATTGAGTTTAGCGGCCCACTTTTTAAAAAATTCATCGTGCTTGTTATTGAAGTTAATCCCGTCGTAAACGACTGAAACCAGTCCGAGTTTTTCAAGACTCGACCGCTGGCGGACCGACATGAATTCATCGATCAAAAACCATCTGATACGCTTATTATGATCTTCCTTTTTAAAACCGGTATCGCTATAAACGCCGCGTTTTATGGTTTCTTCAGAAAGAAAGCTTATCAGCCGGTCGAGCGACATCGCCTCATCGAAATCGCTTTTAAAATCATTAATTATGTTGAAGTTGATATACCTCACATTAAAGCGTTTAGAACGCGCGTTCATCCATGCGGCCTGAAAAGCCGCGTCCTGGCGGCTGTCGGCAAAGATCAAAAGTTTTTGCAACGCGCTTTCCGGCATAGCCGAAATCATGCTCTGGCCGAGGATCATCACATCGAGCACTTCCGGGCTGTAAATTCCTGTGATCAGATTATATTGACCGGCTTTAGACAGCGCAGAGCAGGACGGGCATTTGGTGATCTTATCGTCGAACATTTCCATGCGCACTATCGCGCCGGATTTTTTGCACTTCGGGTTCAGGCATGATTTTACTTCACTCAGGTGAATGCTGCCGCAGTATTTGCATACATAAACTTCGTCGCCGCTGATCGAATCTTCGTCGAGTTCGTTAAGATTATCGGTCAATAGCCACCCTTTTTCGTTTTTGGACAGCAGTTCGTCGTTTTTCCGATTTCTCAATACGTTAAAAACGCCAACTCCGTTTTCGCTGACTGGAGTTAACTCACTCACTACGTTGAAAAAATGCTGGCCGCAGTTGCGGCAAATCTTAAAATTAAAAGAATACAGATCCTTGTTATAACTGTCATCGAAATACAACTTGATTTTATCGCCTTTTTCAATAACGCAATTGACGCCGCTTATGCCTTTGACGAAGTAATGAAGTTTAGGCCGCAGCACGGGCTCGTTATCGAATTTGGCGATCGCGCCTATTGTAAGATAAGCCAGCATTTCGGCCTCGAGTTCGCCGTCGCCGGCGCCGGAGCGGTTGCCTATTTTTCTAATCTCACCAAAAGCGTCCGCCGGCAGTGACGGTTTTGAAAAAATATCCTCGATTTGCCTTAGATATTTATTATTTATAAGCATTTCCCCGAGCCGGTCGATCTTTTTGGAATAAGTGCCGCCGGCTTTGCGGCCGGTAAGTTTTTCAGCCAGGACGACAATTTCGTCATCGACCTCGTTGACTTCATTCGATAGCTGATATTTTCTGACCGCGTCGAGAATGTCATCGAGCAGGTTTTCGATATTAGAAGGCATATCTGGGCAATACATAAGCCTTTCATCGGCGTCTGATTTTTTATATTCTTCCTCTATAACGGTAAAACTGTCTTTAGATTCGCCGAAAAGATCGGCCGCGAAGTTTTTTATAACCTGTGCGCTATCGGTATTAGCAACGGTGGCCGATGTTCCGATGCATGTGATTTTATCGTGCATCAGCGCCTTGATGCGCCGGATAAGGCATGCCATTTCGCTGCCGAGCTCGCCGGTGTAAGTATGGACTTCGTCCAGAACGATAAATTTAAGAGTAGGGGTTTTGAATAATTCGAGGTCTTTATCGCGCAAAAGCAGATATTCAAGCTGGCTGTAATTGGTCAATAAAATTTTAGGGCGTTTCGCGATGATTTCGTCGCGCGAGTAACATTCTTCGTAAGGCAGCGGAAGATCGGCCTTATTCTGGTAAAACGCCTCGAGCTCGGCGGCGGTGTAGGCTCTTTTTTCGGATAACTTCTTCAGGCCGTAATTGCTGTTCTGTGGCGTTTCGCCGGTATAGCGGCCGAAAGTAATCCCGGTACCGGCGAGCATGGGCCGCAACCTTTCAAGCTGGTCGTTGACTAAAGCGTTCATCGGATAGATAAGTATAGCGGCGAGGCCGTCGTCGGAATTATCATCTGCGGGAGTTTTATCGATAGTTTTCAGACAATAATCGATTATAGGCAGCAAAAAACTCTCGGTTTTGCCCGAACCGGTGCCGGTCGATACAATGACGTTTTTATTATCGAGCACGGCCCGCACGGCTTTTTCCTGATGCGAGTACATGACGGGAAATTTGAATATGGCGCCAAGCGTCTTATGAAGCCCCAGTTCTTTTATCAGCGTGTCCAGTTCAGCGCCTTCGACGAAAGGCTTATTAAGATAAATATACGGCCCTTTAGCGATGAGGCTGTCGCTGGTAAAAGCCATCTTTTCATTGAACTGCGCGGCTATCGACTCATCGGCGATAGGGTAGCTGTTTCTCAGATACCTACCGAACTGGTCGATAACGTCTTTACCGAATTTAACTGGGTTTAAACTCATGCCCGCTCCAACATCTAAATTTCTGTATTCATAAACAGAACTATATCGTTGTCTCGATGATTTTTAAAACAACATCTTTTAGAACCGGGATATCATTCTTGCAGGTTTGAAGAATCGCTTCGGCATTTATATCGAAATATTGATGGCCAATAATATCGCGAAGTCCTTTCAAGCCTTTCCAATCGACTTGCGGATATTTTACAAGAAGCTGTCCGTCAGTAATTTTATCGATTTTCTTTAAACTTTCGCCGATCGCCATAAGTAATATGCAAATAGCATCGAGTTTATCCATGTTTTCTTCGCTCGAATAAAAATATTCTGGATCGTTTATGTTGTATGTTTTCTTAATTATTCGTTCGCATGCTCCCAATATCTGGGTGAAAACTTCTTTTAATAATTGATTATCATACATAGACAGCCTCGCTATCAATTCTTGATTTAAGAAAACCGTTCATTTTTTCACGGTATTCTATAAGATCTACATGAGTTTTTAATGTTTCCTCGAGCTCGGTTCTGATTCTCGAAAGAAGGATGATATTTGGTTTTTGCATGGTAACGAAAATATCTATATCGCTTTGATTATTATTATCGCCGCGCGCATAAGAGCCGAACAGACCCATAGTTTTTATGCCATATTTTTCCGAATTATTCATTTTATAAATATTCAGTATTTTTAATATATCTTCCTTACTCATTAATACATCCTTTCATTTTTTAAAACAACTCTCCCTGGCCCTCTGGAATCAGATTTTTTGCAGAAACTTTCGGTTGAGTCGTTTTCTTTTTCGTGGTCTTTTTTTCTTTTTTATCGGAAGTAGGTTCGAGTCCTAATTCCTTTGCCTCTTCATCGTGTCGTTCAAAGTTAAGTTTAAGGAGGCGGCGTAAGATTTCAAGCCGGGCTTTTTCGCATATAGTATAACGCATACGGTCGTTCGCTGGAAGATATGGAACCTCAATAAAATCATGCGATAGTTTAATGTCTGTCCAGCCATAGGCTTCAAGAACGGTTTCGTCAATTTCTTTATGTAGGTTTCGTAAGGCTATAAAATCAGGCCGATTTTCTGAAGGTCTATGAAATGCATTATATAAGTCGGTCAGGCCAATATTATATTTAAGCATCATTTCTTTGCGGAGTGCATGATATTCTTCACCGAGTGAATTAAGTTTCTTTACGAGCGGGTTATTTTCATCGACTTTTTCGGGATCGGCAGGCATTGCAATAGGGAATGGATATGTTTCATAACAATCTGAAATTGTGTAACGCATTGTGCTGCCAAGACTAGACGATTGTTTTCGTGCCCACACTTCATGAATTGCTGATTGTAAAAATGAAAAATAATAAAAATGAAAATAAGCAAATATTCCTAAGGCGTGTGAATAAACAGCATTGTTTTCTAAAAATGAAATAGCCCAATGTTTTGTATGAAGTGTATATACTATAATCTTTTCTAAAGGGAATTGGGGATATTTGAATTTATCTGGATGCTTAATAAAATGTTTTTTACGTCCAATAGCATGATAAAGTGCTGGTCTTTTTTCTCCATAAATCCACCAATTTTGAGGTAATGGTTTTCTTAAAATATATTCACCTTTTTCGTTTACTCTTTGACGTTCAGGTTTTACTTTATCTTCAATAATCATCAATAATTCATTGTACTGACGAGCCTTTTCTAAAGGCCAATCCCAAAAATTGATTACCCATCGACTTGATTTTTGAGTCGGTGAGTTGTTCAGATCGTGACCATTAGGATACGGAAAAATAACTTCCCGATTATTGTTGTCTTTTTCTAGTAATTCTGAAGCTTTTTCTTCGGGCAGTGTAAATCCCAGACCAAGTATAATAGATCCTTGAAATGATCTATTGGCATTCGCTTCCAGTACAAAAGGCTTTTTGTCATCTTCAGCGCTTAAAAATGGTGATATTATTTCCACTGAATTATCCCATAGAATTTTTGGTCCATACCATTTGTCCGTCCTGCAAATATGAACACGACTCGTCGTAACCGTCGCATTGCCTTCCCACGGCTCATCAGGAAATGCAGCGAATATCAATGAATTTTTAACCACCTGAGAAAGTCCGGCTTCACGGGTGTCACCCTGCGCTATGGTATTTGTAGCAAGCAATCCGAAGTTGCCTTTATTTTTAAGTAGATTAACCGCTCTCAAAAAGAAATAAGCCACCAGATCGGCTGAACCGCGCATTTGATTGGCAAGCATTT
>CAYQWL010000089.1:0-3474 GCA_964421195.1 uncultured bacterium
GTTATATAAAAATTTTCGTCTTTAAAAAATGAAACCATCGAGTTTTTAATAAGTCCTTTAAAAACTTCCGCATCGGCTCTGGCGCTTTCTTTTAATTCGAGTGCGATAAGGCCGAAATCGTGTTCTTTATCGTCTTTTTTATATGACATTAAGTTTATCGCCATAGCATTTAAATTATCGGGAAGTTCTTTGACTTCTAAAAACATACGGCCCGCAATGGTTTTAAGTTGTTCTTTGCCGTCGATTAAAACAGGGTTGGATTCGAAAGGAATTCTCATTTTAACGGCTTTAGATATTAGCGTAACGCCGTAGTTTAGCTCTTCCTGTTTTAAAATGAAATCTTTAGCGGTAAGAGCGGCGCTTTGAGTATTGACCGTTGTTGCCGGCGCGGCATTCTGCGCGGCTGATGGTTCCTGCGGCTGAGACGCGGGATTTTGCGCAGCGTTTACTTCCTGCGTTCCGGCGGGTTCGGCCGGAGCTTGCGGCGCGGCGGTTTGAACATCAGTCGCCGTTTCCGGCGCGGGATTTTGCGCGGCTGATGGTTCCTGCGGCTGAGGCGCGGGTTCAGGCGCGGCGTTTACTTCCTGCGTTCCGGCGGGTTCGGCCGGAGCTTGCGGCGCGGCGGTTTGAACATCAGTCGCCGTTTCCGGCGCGGGATTTTGCGCGGCTGATGGTTCCTGCGGCTGAGGCGCGGGTTCAGGCGCGGCGTTTACTTCCTGTGTTCCAGAGGGCGCAGCCGTGGTTTGTAACGCGGCATTTTGAGTTTCCGGCGCCGATATGGGCGTACCTGTTTGCGCCGATGCATTGACCTGTATGCTTAACGATAAAATTGCAGCTAAAAAAATTCCTTTTTTTAATATCATTTTATACCTCCGGATAATAATTCGAATATTAATAATTGAAAGGTTTCTATATGAAATTTTTACTTTTTACTTTTCATGAATTATATATTTATTTAATCAAAATGTCAAGAAATATTAAGCTAAATATTAAGCTAAAAAATATCAGGAATAAATATCCGGCGTTACATGAAAAATAAAATTATTGAGCCGGCAAAAGCTATTTAATTTTTGAATCGAATATTATAACGCTATTATATGAAAAAATGCCGATTACGAGGCGGCCGGCAGGTATATGTCGAACGTCGTGCCCGCGCCTGGTTTTGATTCTACTTTTATAAGCCCATCATGATTTTTAATTATCGAATGTGCGGCAGCGAGGCCTATCCCCCGGCCGGCTGGCCTGGTGGTAAAATACGGGTCGAATATTTTTTTTAATAAAGACTTTTCGATTCCGCATCCATTATCGCTGATGGTTATTTTAACAAATCCTTTTTCATTGTGAATAGTTTCATTTAAAAAGGTATTTTCGAAATTTTCGGTGCGAACGGTTAAAATGCCGTTTTCGGGAGCTGCCTGACGGGCGTTGATGGCTATGTTGGTTATGACCTGTATAAGCTGGCCTTCGTCGGCCGCTACCTGACGCAGCGAAGAGTCGAGCGTAAATTCGCTTTTCATAGATGAACCGGAAAGCGAAAACCAGACAGCTTCTCGTATTATTTCATTGATATCGATTATTTTTTTTATAGGCAGTCCGCCTTTTGAAAAAGTAATAAGTTGTTCGGTAAGACCCCGGGCTTTATATGATACTTTTTCAGCTCGCAGCAGTATTTCTGCGATTTTCTGGTCATTGCAGCGTCTTCGGGCTAATGCTATGTTGCCGGTGATTCCCATAAGCACGTTGTTAAAATCGTGCGCGATTCCTCCGGCAAGGAGGCCGAGAGATTCTAATTTCGCGTTTTTGATCATTTCTTCGTCGATTTTTTTGCGGTCGGTGATATTACGCGTGACTATAACTATGTGATTCCGGCCTTCCGGAGTGTTAAAGAGTTTGCCTGAACTTTCAAACCAGAGTGAGGTGTTTTCAAATTCTGAGTTTCTAAATATTATTTCACTCGCATATCCGGTTTTTTCTATTTTGTTAAACATCGCTTTAACGATCTGAGCATCGTCTTTATAAACGAATGATTCGTATAACCGGCCGTTCATTTCGTATGAATCGTGGCCGAAATTTTCTTTAGAATTCGGGCTTACGTATATTATTTTTCCCTGCGGGTCCGTTTCAAATATTATGTCGTATGCATTTTCGGTAAGTGTTCTATATTTCATTTCGCTCGCTAATAGTTCTTTTTCTATTTTTTCACGTTCGGTTATTTGATTTTTAAGATTTTTATTAGTTTCAAGAAGTTCACCTGTGCGTTCATCTACTATATTTTCCAGTTCGTTTATAATGTTTTCGAGTTTTTTATTTACCGATAGTAATTCTTTTTCCGCAGCTCTTTTTTTTAATATGCTGGTTATGAGAAAAGAGCTTAAAATTATTAATATGGTAGAAAGTAATATAATAATGCGGAAAACGTTTTTGTCTATCGAATAAAAAGTGAAAGGCCGGTTTATAATTACGCTGTTTTCCGGCAGTTTATTTAATGGTATGCCGTGTTTTTTTAAAACGTCGTAATCGAACATATAACGATTTGGACTTGTGGTAATTATGGGTATTTCCGCGGCATTTTTAGAGCCGCCCAGTATTTGTACCGCGATATCGGCCGCCGCTTTTCCCTGCGAAGCCGCGTTTATCATCATTCCGCCGGTGATGCCGCCTCCGAGATAAAAATCCCACAGGCCGTAAATTGGTACTCTGGCGGCCGCGGCTATCAGACGCATGCTTTCGTCGTAACTAAAAATCTGGCCGTTTTCGTCTCTATTAAAAGTCATTAAAAAAATTACGGCATCGCCGTCCGTTTTTGATATTTTTTCGCATACCGCTTTCATGGAGAGATTTTCTAAATATTCGAATTCGAAAAAAATTTTAAAATTTTCGGCGATGCGTTTGAAAATAACCTTATTAGCTTCTCCTGTCGTAGTTTTATCATTTATAACATAAATTTTTTTAATATCCGGATGAATGGCGTGAATCAGTTCGAGGTTGGATCTTATGTCGAAGGCTTCGACCACCCCGCTTATATTCCGGCCGGCGGTTCTGCGGGCGTCAAAGTTATTGACGCCGCAAAATACGAGCGGCGCATCGTTAAAAAGCTCATGCTGATATTTTATGCAAAAATTGAACGCATCGTCATCGGAAGATATTATCACATCGAATCGTGTATTGCCATATTTGACGTAATATAGTTCTTTTAATTTTAAAAGATAATTTTCATTGAATATGTTTTTAGTGTCCATGAATTCGGTATGAAGGATTATTTTATAGTTTTTTTGCGATTCAATATGACGAAAATATTCTTCAATGGCTGAAATGATATCTTTTGTCCATGGAAGATCATGGCTGTAAGAATTAACGAGCAGCACTTTAAATGCCGCAGGCCGTACGGAAACGTTTTGCGCGCCGGCCGCTGATGGCGGATGAAAGTGAAAAAAAATTATGGCCGTGAGCGATAATATAAAAATATAAAATAAT
>CAYQWL010000089.1:3484-15982 GCA_964421195.1 uncultured bacterium
ATTTGGGTTATTTTTGTAATATAACATAAACTAATATTTAATTATCGTATTATTTTCAATTGGAATTCAGGGCTTTTAAATGGAAATTGCCGTAATTGGAGCATAAAATGCTAAAACGGCAATTGTCGTAACGAAATAGCCAGTATTTATTTAAATTTATTTCAAGAGCGCAAAGAACCATTAAATTAATAATTAATCGATGAGTTACTATCAATATATTCTGAGCATTCTGATTATGGTCATCTGAGGTGATTTTATTTAAAAATGCAAAAGAGCGGGCGGCCGCGTTTGAAACGCTTTCGCCTTCTGGAAAGGTAAATGAAGCAGGTTTATTAAGCCAGCGCGCGAACAGGCGAGGATGACGTTTACGCACCGAATCGACGTCGCGGTTTTCCCATGAGCCGCAGTTTATATCGATAAGCTCGTTTACAGGCTGAATGTTTTCGCCGCCGCAGACTAACTCCGCCGTGCGGGCGGCGCGTGAAAGCGGGCTGGAATAAATTCGGTTAAAAATCATGCCTTCCGCGCGCCATCTGGCGCCAAGGGCAATTGCTTCCGCGACGCCCGAACTCGAAAGAGGAGCGTCGGCGGTCCCTTTAAATGATAATTTTTCTTCGATCGTCGAAGCATGCCGAAGCAGATATATATTCATTATATAAAAAAAAATACGAAAATATGGTTTATATAAATTGACGGCCGGTTTGAAAAGCGGCGGTCATGAGTTTTCTGTCGTTGAGCGCGTCGCCTGCGCGCCGCATACCGGTTCCGATGATTTTTCCGACTATTTCAATTTTATTAAATTTCATAAAATTTTCTAATATAAGAGATGTTATGGAGGTCATGGAATCTTCCTGCGCGCCGCAGGTAACTACAAGCGCTCCTTTTTTTCCTTTTATAGCCGATTCGAAGTTTTCGTCAAGAAAGCAAAAACAGCGGTCCATGAAAATTTTAGTCTGCGCCGAAACCGCGTCCCAGTAAACAGGTGAGCCTATTATGAGCCCGTCGGCTTTTAAGAGCCTTTCGGCTATTTCAACCCAGGCGTCTTCTATTACGCATTTTCGTTCATTCATGCAGCTCATGCATGAATCACATGGTTTTAAATCGAAGTCGGAAATATAAATTTTATCTATAGTGCCGCCCGCAGAACGAACGCCCGATAGTATTTCATCGACAAATATGTCGGTATTGCCGTTGACTCGCGGCGAACCGACCACTCCCAGGACATGCATGAGTTTACCTCCCGCTGGATTATTAACGAAGCATTTTAAAAATCGGCTATTTGTTTTTCCGAAAGATTTTTAATCATTTTAACTGTAAGTTCGATCGTGGTTTCGATGTCGTTGATATTTAAAAGCGAGCTGTGGCTATGGATATAACGCGTCGGTATGCCGAAAACAATCGATGGAATACCCTGTTGCGTAAGGTGTACCGTGCCCGCGTCGGTGCCGCCCGATGAACGTACGGCGAATTGAGCGGGTATGCCGTTCGATTCGATTATTTTTTTTACGTATTTGACCAATCCGGGCCGGGCGATCATGGTAGGATCGAAAAGTCTTACCTGAGTGCCTTTTCCGATTTTGCCCTGCGGCGGATAGGCGGTTTCGTTATTGGGCGTGTCGTCGGCCGGCGGCGTGTCGATTATGATGGCGAGGTCAGGATTTAATTTAGAAGCGGCGGTTTTAGCGCCGCGCAATCCGCATTCTTCCATGGACGAGCCGACGCCGGTTACTTTTACATTAATTTGAGCGTCAGCGAGTTTTTGCATGATTCGTATCATCGCGCAAACTCCGGCGCGGTTGTCGAACGCTTTTCCGTAATAAAGTTCCGTTTTATTAAATGCGCCGAAATCGGAATAAGCAACGGCTGGCGAACCGAGCTCTATTTTATATTCTTTTTCGACTTCTTCCGCCGAGGCGGCGCCTATGTCGATGTATAAGGTTTCGAGTTTTGGCGCCTTCGATCGCTCTTCGTCGGAGAGCATGTGGGGAGGTTTCATTCCGATAATGCCTTTGACGAAATCTCCGTCGGCGTTACGTATGAGCACTTTTTGCGAAGGAAGCGTCTGGCTGCTCCAGCCGCCGAGATTTACGAATTTAAGAAATCCGCCGCTCGTTATGCCGCGTATCATAAAACCCACTTCATCGATGTGCGTGAATATGGCGACTTCCGGTATGTTATTTTTTTTAGAATTGCCTTTTGAAGCGTTCGCGCTTTTGTGGGAGCACATTATAGAGCCGAGTTTATCGAATTTAAAATCGCATAGCGTGCCGAGTTTTTCTTTGATTATGCCGTGCATTTCGCTTTCAAAGCCGCCTGGCGCGAAACACAGGGATAATTCTTCTAATAGCTGCGCGGTAGTTTGTTTTTCATTTTTATTTTTCATATTTTATTAATCCTTTCGAATTGATATAAATTTTTATTTTTTATCGTTTCTACGGATAAGTTATTGGATAAGTAAGTTACAGGCAGGTTTTTAACGCGGCGGATATCCGCCCGTTCGGGCTTCGTCGATGTAGTGATATGCGTGATGCGCGGCCGTCGCGCCGTTAGCGCAGGCCACCACTATCTGGCGGAAATTGTCGGCTCTAACGTCGCCGGCGGCAAAAACCCCTTCTATTTTAGTTTTACATGTTTCGTCGGTGATAATGTATCCCTGTTCGTTTATTATTTCTGATAGCCGGGGGCTGTTTTTAATTATCTCCGTGCTCGGCGCGAGCCCGACGAAAATAAATACGCCATCGAGTTTTATGTTCGAAACGGTAGAAGTTTTAAGATTTTTTATGTTTATCGATTCTACGAATTCGCCGCCGTTTATTGATTCGAGAACGCTGTCCCATATAACGTTTATCTTTGGGTGAGCGAGAATTCTTTCGGAATAAATTTTTTCGCCTCTGAATTTATCACGGCGATGGACTAAATGAATTTTTGAAGCGAAGTTCGTTAAAAAAAGCGCTTCGGTCAGCGCGGTGTCGCCGCCTCCGATTACGGCGATTTCACGGTTGCGGTAAAGCGCGCCGTCGCAGGTAGCGCAATACGAAACGCCCCGGCCCGCGAGTTTTTCTTCGCCGGGCGCGCCTAATTTTTTAGGCAGGTTGCCGCTGGCGAGTACGAGTGAGTCTGAAACGATTACCCCGGCCTGAGAACCGCCGGTAGCGGTGTAAAATTTATGGTCTTTTATATCTATTTTTAACGCTTCGCACATCGTTTTTATTTTAAGCCCGAACTTTACGGCCTGTTTTTCCATTTTTTCGATAAGTTCAGAGCCGTTTATCGCTTCAGCGAAGCCAGGATAGTTTTCGACATCGTATGTAGTTACGACCTGGCCGCCGAGAATTCCTTTTTCGATTAAAACTGCGTCCAGTCCGCCGCGAACGGCATATAGCCCGGCGGTAAGCCCGGCCGGGCCGCCGCCTATGATCAATAAATCCGTTTTTAATATATTTGCCTGTATGTTTTTATTTTCATCCGACATTCGATTACCTCCTCGAAATTTGCCGTTATTTTAACATTTAAGAATAAATTTGTCAATAATCAAGTTTTTTTATAAGTGTGCGGCAAATAAAAATACGAATGTTATTCATTTTTTTATTTGCCGCTAAATTTATATTTGTTTTTGTGATATTTCTTTTAAGTATGAAACGATTTTATCTTTTTTATTTTTTATCGCGAGTTCTAAAGCAGTTTCGCCATAAATATTTGTAAGATTTATTTTTGCTTCGCGTATTACCAGTAATTTTACTATTTCAAGCGATCCTGCTTTTGCGGCGTGCATTAACGCACTGTATCCTTTTGAATCGCACCGGTCAATCGATGCGCCTTTCGATAGTAGAAGTTCCATCAGGACCATGTTGCGTTTTTCAGCGCACCAGGTTAAAAGAGTCGAGCCGCAATGCATTTGAATATCGATATCCGCTCCGGCTTCGACGAAACTTTCGATGATTGTATTATAATTATTATCCATGGCGTAATCCATAGCGTTTTTTTGACGGCCGTCTTTATGTGAAATTTCCGCTCCTGCTTTTATAAGCATTTTTGTTATATCATAGAACCAGTTTTTTACGGCATATATAAGCGCGCCCGCGCCTGACGAATCATAAAGATTTACGTTTGCGCCGTTTTCTATAAGTAATTTTACGGCGCCGGCGTTTCGCGATATTATGGAATGTATAAGCGCCGTACGGCCATATCCGTCTTTTAAGTCTAAATTCGCTCCGCGCGAGATGGCGAGTTTTATAAGGCCGGTTTTTGAACGCCGTGCGGCCCACAGGATAAGCGGTTCCGGCGTGCGGCAGTTTATGGCTTTATTATCGCTATGCGCGGCAATAAGTTCTATTAAAGCATCGATTTTTTTTTCTATAGCATAACTGAGCGCGTAATATCCTTTGCAGCTTATCTCGCCGGTGTTCGCGCCTGAATCAAGCAGTGTTCGAGCGATATCATGTCTTTTTTTTATTGCCGACCACATAAGAGGCGTTATTCCTTTTATATCTGACCCGTTGATATCGGCATTTTTTTCTATCAGTTTTTTTATACATTCGAGGTCGTCGCGTTCTATGGCCCATATAAGTGGAGTGTAGCCGTAATTATCGGCCGTATTTACGTTCGCGCCGCTTTCCAAAAGTAAATCGATTATGCGGTCGCGTTTTTTATCTATGGCCCATATAAGCGGAGTGTAACCGCAGCGGTCGCGCGCGTTTATGTTCGTATTAGCTTCTATAAGCCGTCGCGCTTTTTTATAATCTCCCGCTGCGCAGGCTTTTATCAGGTTTATTTCCGCGGGGCTCCGCGCGGGGTTTTCTATAAATCCGATCAATGTTTTCTTATTAACGGCGGCCGCGGCTTTGACGAATTCTAAAGTATCGTTTATGCCGCAGCCGGTTATGGCGTCTATTATAATATCTCCCGCCGTTTGAATTTTACTTTTTATTTCGTTTTTATGACCGGGCGTTACCGCTTCAGTTATGAGTTCGATTATAGCTTTATTTTCAGAATTTTCCGCGTATGTTAGAACGCCTGTTCCTTTATTGTCGCGCGCGTTTATGGCGCATCCCGCTTCTAATAATATTTTCACGGTCTCATGATGAGAATTAAAACATGCCGCCATAAGCGGAGTGTGGCCTTCAAAGTCGCAAAGGTCTTTTACTGCGCCTGAATGCAGCAATAATTTTACCGCGGCGTTATTGCCTTTATAAGCGGCCCACATAAGTGCGCTTGCGCCCTGATTGTCGCGCGCGTTAACTTCCGCTCCATAGCCGGAAAGCAGTTGTAATATTTTAAGTTCGTTCGAATCTGCCGCCCATATAAGCGCGCTTGATCCGCTTTCATCTTTAGCGTTAATTTCCGCTCCGCAGGCGATGTATTTTTTTACCGCTTCATAATTACCGGTTTTAACAGCGTGAAAGAAACGGCCCTGTATGTCCTGAGGTATGCCGGCGCCGGCGCGGGACGCCGTTGATGCCGCGCCCGCTTCATCGATGCGCATTTGAAATTTATCGTAAATTTTTTTATAATCAGGCGTAATGAATAACGTATAAATAATATGAGAAAAAATAAGGATGCTGAAGGCTATTAAATAATACTTTTCCGCTTCGATAGAATATATAAAAAGCAGGCCCAGAAAAAAAACGGTAATGATTATAACTATTTTTCCGTGTTTATCGGCCTGTATAAGATCGCTTTTTCCGTATATTTTTTCGCCGATTATCTTCCATTTCAGGTCAAAAAGAGAATTTATTATTTCACGGTCTTCTTCGAGCCAGCGTAAATTTTTATATAAAAGCGTTCGAAGATATGTTCGTATTGACTCAATGTATGTTTCGGAGTTTTGTTTCTGGATAATTTCGAGGGCGTATCCGACTTTTTCGTAGAGCGCGGGTGAAACGGAATTTTTGATACATTGCGCGATTTTATAATAGCCGGCGGTGCGTTCGAGCTGTTCGTATAACCGCTGTCTGATATGCGCGTCTTTATATTCGTCTATGAATTTTTTCGCCTCTTCGAGGCTTATAAACAGGTTTTCGTTTTTTAGATTGATGAATTCGCGGGCGTTTTCTATATAACGTTCAATGGGGCCTTCCGAAAGCGCGTTTTTTATTTCGAGCGGTATTTTATAAGCCAGCGCGATTTTTTCATAATCTTTTTTTTCGATGAACTCGCAGGATAAATTAAGCTCGCCGGGCCGTATGTGTGTTTGAATATAATGCTCATTTACGATTTTATGAATATTATCGGCTTTCGCTCCGGTTAAGATTTTTTTGAAACCGGCCGGCATTATATATTTTTTCGGGTTGAAAAAATCGCTTTCGGCGGTGATTTCAGGCGTGAATTTTGCGCGGTTCGTTTTTATAATGTTTGATGCGCTTTTAGAATTTTCTTTTTTTTCGTTTCCGCCGCGTTTTCCTGAAAGCCAGTCTTTTATGGCGTTAAAGTAAACAGCGCGGCCGAGGTTTTTGTTTATTAGCGTTTCGAGAAGCGGGTGAAGGCCGGCCGGAATTTCATCGGGAAGACTTTTTTCGCCGGAGGTTACGGCATGAACCATATAAGCGCGTTGATGGCTGAAGGATGGAATTTCACTAAAAATTACGTCTAAAATGACGGAGGTAAAATCGTGATAATCGGCCGCGGCTGATTCTTCATTGAACCCGGCCGCGGCGTCTATATCATTTATGGCTGTTTTTAAAGGATAAAGATCCGTTATTACAATTTTATCGCCCGCCAGGCCGAGCGATGCCAGATCGCGGGAATGAAAATATTCGATTATTGAAAATGTTGATTTTATTATCGTTGAAAATGGTATCTGTCTCGAATATGACCGGGCGATATTAAATATATTAGAAAGCGGCCCGTATTTAGAACGCGGCCGGATATCATAACAGCATCCGGCTTTTTTATAAAAGCCGTATTCTATTATTTTTATTAATTTATCTCGATAAAGTTTTGAGTTTTCTTTACGTTTTTTTAAAATTTCGCATCTGGTTTCATCGTTAAATTGCTTATAAAAAGTTAGAATTATTTCGTCATGGCCGCATGCAAGCGAATATTTTTCGATATGAGCGTTTAAAACGGGTTCGCGCCTTAAAACCTTGAAACCGTTGAACCGCAGAGCCGGTTCGTTTTTATGCGGGTGTAATATTTGCTGGTTCATAATTATAAAACCGCCGGATTGTTCTGTATTTTATTGTTCAGGATTACGTTATGCTATCGGCATTATATGGCATTATATTCTGTATCTGGCATATTCGCATATTCATTTTTTGATGTATTATAAAGCGAATTATATAAATGCGGGGAATTATTTATTATATAGTATCTTCGTAAAAAAATCAAGCCGTTCCGTAAATAGATTTTTTATAAAAACTTGACAAAGGTTATTATTTCAGGTAAAATAATTTTAATTATATTGTTTTTGGAGGTTATTAATGGATCATCAGTTTAATTACTTTCAGCGCGACACCGTTCAGGGCCCGATGAGTTCCGCCGCTATAGCCGCGGAACAGCTCAGTTTTATGAATAAGGTGTATATGTGGATGGCGGCCGCTCTTACCGTTACGGCGCTAACTGCCATGTATGTGTCTTCCAGTATGACTTTGATAAAATTTTTTATTGTTAACCGGCCCCTATTTTTTGGATTGTTAATCGGTGAATTTTTACTGGTATTGTATCTTTCGGCTGGCATTCAGAGAATATCGGCACGGGGCGCTATGGCGGCTTTCTTCCTTTATTCTTTCGTTAACGGATTGACGCTTTCCGTTGTTTTTTTACTTTATACGTCCGCATCGATAGCTTCAACTTTTTTTCTTACGGCGGCTACTTTTGCGATTATGAGCGCTTACGGTTTTTTTACGAAGTCAGATTTAACCACCATAGGTAATCTGTGCATTATGCTGCTCGTCGGGTTGATAATAGCCTCGGTTTTTAATATGTTTATGGCAAGCGAAGCGATTTATTGGGCCACGACTTATGTCGGAATTTTCGTTTTTGTCGGACTTACCGCTTATGATACCCAGCGCATTAAAGAAATGAATGTAATTGGTAATGAGGGTACGGAAGAAGATCAAAAAGAAGCTATAATGGGCGCGCTTATACTTTATCTCGATTTTATTAATCTGTTTTTATATTTGTTAAGACTTTTTGGCGAAAGAAAAAGATAAAAGATTTGATTAAAGCGATTAAAAATTTTATCAGGATATCTATTAAATCGATAAATCAAATCCGGGACGAAAATAAATTTCGGCCCGGATTTGTTTTTATGTTGATTGCTCAACAAAGGGCTTATGCCCACTTAAATTTTAAACTAAATGAATATTTTTTAATCAGATGATAAAAACTCTGCTTAAAAAATATTCAGTATGATAAATATTGTTACATATCTACCGAATAATAATATCCATTTTCTTCGGTATCATCACTGACAGGCCAGTTGGTAATGCCGTCGAAATCGACTGTTATTACACACTTTTCATTACTCTGCATACTGATAGCACCTCCATCGCCTGATGTTCGAAACAATTTAAGTTCACTTTTTATGTAGCAATTATCGTGCCGAGTAATAATAAACGGTAATCGATATATGAAGAGTTCTGGATGAAAATATGAAAATAATTAAACGATCGTTCTTATTTCTGGATTATATTGAATAACATTCGCCAGTTGTAAATAATACTGTCTGTGTTGGCAATAAGGCTTATTATAAATATGATTAAAGGAGTTATGCATACGGAGAAAAATTTAATTATATTATTGACGTTTAAGGGCCATACTGGCATTTTTTCGACGATGGTATAAAGATTATCGACCATGATTATTTCGTCGGCCGAATCCAGATCATATATGCCTCGTTTACCGGCGCTTTTTATTAATTTATAATAATAATAATTGGAGGTGTTTTCGAGATTGGCGAGCGCTTCATTTTTTACGCGCCGCATTTTTTTATGCGCTTCGTAAAGCGATGCGAAGAAAATGAAAAAAGTGAATATATAAAATAAAAAATATATCACGATGAATCTTTGCGAGAATGGATCGAATATCATTAAAAGCGAAAAATAAAGCATTACGAGTATCATAAAGTAGTTTACCGCCATTGAAAGCGATCCTATATGGCGCAGGCCGCCGGCATGGTCGGGGTGCATGGGTCTTATGTCTATATCGAAGGCCAGTACTTTTTGTATGAGCCATATTGTAATTACGCATTTATATACGATCGTAATAATCATGGCGAAGTTTAAAAAAACGAATATAGCATCGTATATGCCTGTAATTCCGCCGTCGATTCCAAGCCAGGATGTTTTACGATATAAAAATATATACGCGCTGATAAAAAAAGCTGAAACTAAACTTGCGAAAGTAATATAATAATTGTTAAAATAAAAATTAAATTTATTAAGAAGAAATTGATATAAAGATAAATCATGAATTTTGATGATTTTTTTCGTGAAAATAGCTTCTGAAGCGCGTGATATCTGGTTGTAAAGATTGGTGATTAACCCGGCTCCGATAGGCGCGAGTATTCCCATGCATAAATTATCTAAAATATATCCGTGCATTGGGGCGCGGCGGCCGCCGCCGTTGATATCGCCCGACAATGCGCCTATCAGGTAGGTTATTGCGTAAGATACGAAAAAATAAAATAAAACCGTATAAACCGGGCTGCTTTTCGAAAAATAAGAAAGCCCGCGATATATTATATCGGTTTTATATGCCTTAAACGGTTTGAAATCGATTGCCTCGTTAGAAAGTTCAAACCGGCCGGCTTTGCCTGTTATAAAATTGTGCGTTTCTTTCATTGCTTTTTATTTGTAGATGTTTGAATATAATATTAGCTATCCGTTATTTATTTGCTATTTATATTTTTTGGCGTCTATCTATTTTTTAAGATGTTTTATTTGTATTTATGATTTAAATTTTTACATACGAGTTGTGTTCGTTTAATACTTCCTGCATAAGGTTATTAAAATCGCCTTTATTTATTGAACCGTCGGAATCGATTTTTTGCTGTAAACGCTGCATGAATTTAGCTACGAGAGAGTTTGAAATATAATGCTTCGACATATGCTATCACCCCGTTAAAAAATATTGTAATATAAATAAATATCGACAGAATTCCGGCGTTTTTAATTTGATTTTTTTAATTTTTAAAAATAAATTTTTCTGATGTTTTATTTTTTATTATTTCAGTTATATCGAAATGCATTGGTTTATAGCCTTTATAATCGATGAATAAATCTAATTGATCCTGTGTATGCTTTGAATCGTAAATCGGATTAACCGCCCTGTATCCTGATTGTCCCGGAGGATTAAGATTATAGGCGAATGTGTAATTTTTTCCCAGTTCGATGAAATGATTTTCGGTTCCTCTATTAATCATCAGCATTTCAATAGCGCGCGTATTTTCCGTTTGAGGGACGCCGAGAAAATTATTTGTTTCAAAAATTAATTTTCGCGCGGGTTGAAGCCAGCGTGACGTATCTTTGGTTTTATATTCTTCGCTGAGTTTTTTAAAAACGATTTCACATGCTTTAGTTAAAATTGTTTCTAAACCGAGGCCGTTTGTATAATCATGGTTTAATTTTTGAACGCCGTTTATATTATCGGTTAATGTGTAATAAAGCGGCAGCGACTGCGTCCAGAAAGTTTCCGATTCGATGGTCCAGAGCATGCCGGCGAGTTCGTCTTTAAAAAGCGAGTCCATGAGAGTACGCCACAAAGAGTCAAAGACGGCCGCGCCCGGGTTGTCGTATCGTCCGTTTTTATCGTCATCCCGTAAAAGCCCGTTCCAGTTTTTTAATATTTTTGAAATGGTTCGTACCGATGGATTTTTAGCGGATATATTCTTTATATCTATATATTTTAAGATAAGGGGCATGAAAATATATGCGCGAAGGTCGGTGTAGCCGATTATTTCGTGAAGTTCATGAAGCGTGTGCATATCGATTTTTTCTTTTTTTCGTAAATAATTCTGGATAAGCGCGGTGCGCTGATCCGGGCCCCATTGGGTCGATAAATCGCCGTTGCGAAAATCCGGAAGCGGTTTTGAATTCCAGTTAGCGATAAAGCCTTCGGTTTCGTTTCGCGAGCATGGGTTGTTGCAGGGCGGTTCGAAGCCGTTCCAATCCGCGGAACCGTCGCCTGGAAGTGGAAGGCGGTCATCGAAGGCGCCGTTTCTTATGGGGTAAAAACCGCTCAGGTAATGGTAATGCTCTCCGCCGCGGTTTATAGCCATTATATTAATGGAAATAGGATTTCTGGAAAAATAAAATTTAAGTTCGCCGAAATTTTTAGAATTGACGGCGTTCATCCATTCGAACATGGATTCTAATTCTAAGCCTTCCCATGCGCGTTTTTTAGAATACGCCAGGCCGGCTTTTTCATCTATTTCAAAAACCGGTCCGTAAACGCTTCTTAAAAATTTTACCTTCAAAGGTTTTTTGCGTCCTTTTACTTTTATTTCAAAATGCCTTTTTTTAAATTTTTCGTAATGATTTTTATAAAAATATTCATTATGATTGACCGGGTTCAGTTTATGTTCGTAAACGTCCGTAAGATTTCCGACGCCGGCGGTAGCGGTGAATGCTATGTAGCGGTTCATGCCGAACATTATATTCATATAACAGGGAGTGGTAGTGCCGGTTATATCTATTTCAGGCGAATGCAGTCCGACTTCGATGAGGTATGCCGGATTGAAAAATCCCATTTGCGGCCCCGATGCTATAAGCGCCGCGCCGCTTGCTGAACGGCGGCCGGAAATTAAATAAGTATAAGAACCGAGTTTTACCGGAAGTCCGATAGACGCTAAGGCGGCTGCGTTATTCATACGTTGTTTTTTGAGCCGCGCCGCGCGTTCGAATGTTTCCGACGCCATGCGGGCGTTAAGTAAGGCGGCTGCGTTATTTTTTATTTTTAAACTATTTTTAAAGTTGTTTTCAGCCGGAAAATTATATTTCGTCCCATCGGTTTCATTCGTCGAACCGCAGCGGCAGCACGGATCGCACGTTATGGTAGCTGGCGAATTATGATCGTTTAATGGAACTATATCGTCAAAAATTTCAAACGCTTTTTTTTCTCCGAATTTTGCTGAAAGCGTTTTTAATAAAGCCATATTGTCCATTTCGGAGCTGAAATCCGAATATCTTACGGCCATGGTCCCGATGTAAATAGACGCTACGTCGGCCCGGCTCCATGACGCTGGCTGGAATCCGAATTTTTTGAATTCTATCGGAAGCTTTCCTGGATTTTTTTCGATTTCTTTTATTTTTTTGTTTATGCCCGCCGCGAATTGTTCGAGTATTTTAACGTATAAAGGATGTAACCGCGCGATGCGTTCCTCGATTTCCGCGCAGGAATATCCGTCACGAAGCGCCGATTTATCGAGTTCGATATATTTCGCGCCGAATATTTCAGAAATTTTACCCGAAACTGAACGTCGCAGTATTTCTATTTGAAAAAGCCGGTCTTCCGCGGTTATATAACCGTATCCGAAGTACAGGTCGAATATGTTTTTAG
>CAYQWL010000090.1:0-15981 GCA_964421195.1 uncultured bacterium
CGCCTCTCGGCGCTATCACCAATCTGGCGTTGCGGATTATAGTCCGGTAATTGCGGTATTTATGGAACATGCAAAGCGTATCGGCGCCGCTGATATAAAAAAGCTCGGCGCCGCAGGTTTGCCGCTTGAATTCAAGAATGGTTTCGTAGGTGTAGGCCGTTTCGGTCTTTCGCGATTCTATATCCGAAAATAGAAAAAAATGGTTATCCTCAATAGCAAGGAAAACCATTTTTTCCCTATGGGATATATCAATAATTCGTAAATTATTTTTATGCGGCACAACGTTTGTGACTAAAAAAAATACTTTATCAAGCCCTAACTCAACACGCGCGCACTCAGCAAGACGCAGATGCGCATTATGTATCGGATTAAACGTTCCGCCGAAAATTCCGATTCGCATTTTAATACGATCTTTTTATTTTATTACGTTACGCAGCCTGTTGCTGTTCGCAAGGAACCACGATAACGCGACGTTTTCCACGGCCGAAAGTTTTAAATTCTACCCTGCCTGCAATTTTAGCGAACAGAGTATCGTCGCCGCCGCGGCCTACGTTAATACCTGGATGAAAATGCGTTCCGCGCTGACGGACAAGTATGGCGCCGCCCTTAACGATTTCACCGGCGAATTTTTTAACGCCAAGGCGTTTTGCTTGAGAATCGCGGCCGTTAACCGCTGATACTGCTTTTTTACCCATTAAATTTCACCTGCTCAATTTTCTTTAGTCTTTAACATGGTTTTCAATAATTTTAATAGCTTCGCCGTATTTTTCGTTTATAGACACAAGGCCAAGCTTTAAACTCTCAGTCAGAAGATTAAGTCCATAAACAGTTTCGCCATGCGGCTCAACCGTTAGTTCGAGCTCTATCCTGCCTTTTTCAATCACGCCGCTCATTTTCAATCGCAAGAGCTTCAAAACACTCTGTAAAAAATTTAATGCGAGAGCCGAAGCCGCCGCGCATATAATATTTTTTCCAGAAACATCCGAACGGTCATGGCCGTAAAAACTAAAACTTTTCAGCGCCTTCCCGCTCCCGTAATTGAATTCAGCCGTTATCAACGAAAAACACGCACCGTTTCAAACACAGGCCGTCATTACCTGCTTTTTATCTGACCGATTTCAACTTTTGTGTAATGGGCCCTGAAGCCTCTTTTGCGAAAATAGTCTTTTCTTTTTTTAAATTTCATTATTACGACTTTTTTTTCGCGGCCGTGGTTAAGAATGGTAGCTTCAACATTAGCGCCGTCGATTTCAGGCTGGCCGATAGTAACGTTAGCGCCGTCACTGAGCATTAAAACGTTATCGAACCGGACCATGGAATTGGGCTCACCGCTTAATTTGCCGATACGGATACGGTCGCCAGGAGCTACTTTATATTGTTTGCCTCCGGTAGTAATTACTGCGTACATTAATAGGCACCTCCTCTTATTTTATGTTAATTATTTTTATATTATTTTTATATTATTAAATCGAAAATCGTTTTATTATACCAAAAAGACATAATAAATGTCAACATTTTTATTTATTTTTTATATTAAATTTAATTTTTCCGCTAAAGCTTAATAATAAACGTTTTCTATAAAAAATTCTTCACCTGAAATAATTTTAAGATCTTCCGAATGGCAGCGACCGCAAACATAACCCGATTCAACCAGGCTCCTGCATTGATTGCATTGCAATCTGGCGGGTATCCATTCGATTTCTAAAGCTATTTCAGGCTGAAGCTTTTGATGGCCTACGGCTTTTATAAAAAGATCAAGAAGCACTTTTTCAGTGATATTGGTAAGACGGCCTATTTTAAATTTAACTTTAGAAGCGTTTTGTATCTTATGACTGCTGATTTGAGTCATAATGTCGTTTATAATCTGTTCCTGGCGTATTAATTCCTGCATATAACCGGGGCCCCTTTCCTTATTACGAACGGCAAAAAAAGCCGTCAATACAATCAAAATCGATACAAAATCATATTAATCGTTCAATCAATAAGCCTGGATAATGATTCACGCGCATATTTTACCACCCAGCGGCTTTTATCGTTCAAAGCATTTTTTAACGTATTCACCGCTTCGGGAGTTTTAAAATTACCGAGCGCGATAGCGGCGAAAGATCTGACATTTTCATAATTATCATTCATCATTTCAATCAATGAACTCAGTACTATTGGGTTAGAACAATTTTTCAACGATTTTACCGCATGAAATCTTATTTCGTCATTTTCACTTTTAAAAAAACGCATTAATAATTTTATAGAATCGTTATCGCCCGCGCGTCCGAGACCTTTAATAATAATTTTTACTATATCGGCATTTTTAGAATCTAAATATTTTTCAAAAACAGCGGCGATGCCCGGCATGGCTTTATCAGCAAGCGCCCTTAGCGCCCAATAAACAATATCGGCATTCGCTTCGGTCCGTTCGAGCTCACGTTCAAGACTTTTAACCGCGCGATTTCCGAGAAACGCCAGAGACTCCGCCGCCACTTTTCTAACCGGCCAGTAACGATCTTTTAAAGCTTCTATAAGAGCGCCGATCACTTTTTCATCGTCGTTGGCAATGCGGCCAAGAGATTTCGCCGCCTGAAACCGTGTTTCTTTATCGCCAGATTTAAGATAAGGTAAAACCTCAAAGGCGGTTTCCGGTTTTTTGGATTTACTTAATAATTCAAGAGCCTTGTTGTGAGATGATTTTAAATTTTTTAAAATATCCACGAAAAATTTTTCGTCAATTTCAAAATCGAACTGTAAAAGAACGTCAAGAGCACGCTCTACTATTTCCTGCTGTGATGAATATTTTTTTATAGTATCAATCAACGGCACGATACAATTTTTAGATGCCGTTTTTTCGAGTGCGTTTATGGCCCAATAACAAATATCGCGATTATCGGAACACAAATTGTTTAAAATAACATATTCAGCATTAACGCCTATCGAGCCAAGAGCTTGAAACGCCATATAAGCAAGGCGATTCGAACCTTTTTCAACGGCGCGCGCAAGCGCGGGAATAGCATCGGAACTTTTTAATTTTGAAACGATATTTATAGCCTCGGACGCTACAAATTCATCAGAATCGTTTATCATGGCGATGACTTCAGATACCGCCTCATCGCCAAGAAGCAAATAAAGAGAAAGCATGGCCTGACGCCTGACAAGATAAGAAGAATCTTCAAGCGCCGAATATAGATGATGACGCATATCGAAGTATTCATTGCGGCCGAGCGCTTCAAAAACGGCGCAGCGCGCTTCTTCACGAGGATCTTCGACTATCGAAGACAGAACGTCGCATGCGGCCCCGGTACGTATGTTAAAAAGCGAGGCTATCGCAATTTTTACGATTTCAGAATCTTCATCGGATATGCAGGGGATTATATACGCTTTAGCTTCGTCAATCGGCATACGGCCGAGCGCTTTCAAAACCTCTTTTTTCAACTCGGCGCTGCATCTGCCGGCCATAATAGCGGAAATTACCGGAAGCGACTCCGCCGCCGCGGAATCATCAATATTTTTTACGGCAATGATTTTTTCGCCTTCCGATTCAGAATTTTGAAGAAGTTTAATAAGCTGACGCTGTATCTGCACTCCGCCAAGCTCACTTAAAACTTTCACTCCGGTTTCGCGGACGCGGGCTTCCGTATCGGAAAGCGACGCTAAAATCGAATTTGTTATACGTTCTTTAAGTCCCGCTTCTTCATCGATACGATTAGAAACGGCATTTTCCGTCTGATCGACGCTTTCTTCAGATAAAAATTTGAATTTACCGAGCGCTTCAGTAGCGGCGATTCGAACATACCATGATTTATCGGATATCGCATCAATAAGTGCGTTTATCGAAGAATGCGAACATATTTTACCGAGAGCGGTAGCCGCGTTTTTACGAACCGCGAAATTTACATCTTCGGCAAGAAGCTTATGTATATAAGGAAGCGCTTCATCTATTTTTATTTCGCCTATACAGTAAAGAGAATATAGCCTTATAAGATCATCGCTCGACGAAAGCGATTTTATCAATTGCGTTCCGGTAAATGGGCCTATTTTAACAAGCGCGCGCGCCGAATACATATTGATCTCGTTTTCCTGATAAAAAGCAAATGAATTTATGAGCAGCTCTATCGCCCGTTCATCCGCTATAGCTGATAATATTTGAGAAGACCAGAATTTTATATCTTCGTCAGGACCGGAAATCGCATTTACCAAATTTTCGCACACGCGTGTTCCAGAAGCAATCAATTTTTTAGCAGCCGCTTCTCTAACCGGCCAGTAAGCGTCAGCGAGCAATTCTATAAGTTCCTGTATATCCGCCCCATTAAGAGCCGAACTATCGAGCCCATTTACCGCCGCAAGGCGGCGGGTTTTATCTTCTATTTTTTTTATTTCGGTTATCGATAAAATCGGCAATTCAATACCCCGCCAATCATAATTTAAATCATTTTATTTGTTCGTATTACCAGCCGTATTAAGCACTATAAATACAAAACAAACCCTGCAAAAACAGCCGGTTAATTTAACCTGATTTACCTGTGTTTTACACGTTACCAGTATTTTTTTATGAACTTAATGGTTTATTTTATATTAATTATAAACTAAAATATTTAAAATTTCAATAAAAAAATTAACCGCAACCCAAAATAATTTTTATACGCTAAAAAAATTATTATTCTAAAAATTAATGTTTGATTTTTATTTTTTACTTTGATATAATGTTATCGCCTGTATTGTAAACCTCTGGTACCGGCATGCCTTTCGGTATATTTAAACTTCCGGTTATAATACTGTACAACCGATGATTTAACATATAAGCCGGCACGAGTGAAAAATAAAAATTTATATTATTGGATAAAAATGAACAGAAACATTAAAATATTTCTTATTGAAAATGACCGCGGTTTAATAGAACCTTTAGAGGCTCAATTACGAGAAATACCTGAAATCGATTTAATTGCGAAGGTTTTCAATTACGAACAATTAACCGAAGAATATAAAAAAAGTCAGCCGGATATAATACTTCTTGATTTAAGTTTTGAAGACGACAACATTTATTCATTCTTATCTTCCCTCGAACAACAGGTATCGACCGGACATCTTGCCATGATAGCGATTGCGGGTTCCTCCGATATGAACCGCATCAGAAAAGCCATGAAATCCGGATGCGTGGATTTTCTAATGCTGCCCGTTAAAACCGAAGAAATAACCAATTCGATTAAATCGGCTTACGAAAAAAACCAATCTATAATAAAAAGCTCTACGGCATCGGCTGTCCTTCCAAACAGCCTGCGGGCGCCAGCCGGAAAAATCATCACCATATTTTCTACAAAAGGCGGCGTTGGAAAATCGACTATCGCCGTCAACCTCGCAGTCACTCTGGCTCTTTTTCTCAAAGACAGCGGACGCAGGGTAGCTCTGCTCGACGGCAATTTTCAATTCGGCGATATCGGTTTTATGCTCAATTTAAAACCGGAAAAAAATATACACGGATTAGTTCGTGAAATGGGCGAACCCGCCCCGCTATCTTTTGAAACATTAACAAATTTCACGACCGTTCATCCGAGCGGGCTCGAAGTATTACTTGCGCCTTCCAAACCTCAATTTGCCGAAGAAATTACCATGCTTCATCTCGGTTATATAATGGAATGCCTCAAAAAAAATTACGATTATGTAATCGTTGACACCATACATCATATCAACGATACCGATCTTACCATCTTCGACTGGACAAGCTCTCTTTTCGTAATCGCAACTCTGGAAGTTACCACCATTAAAAATTTAGTACTGACGCTCGAAATATTAAAAGACCTTCAAATACCCCGCGATAAAATATCGTTGATACTTAACAGAGCTTTTCAAAAAATGGGCGTAGAATGTTCGACGGTAGAAGAAAAATTAATGAAAATCAGTTGCATGATTCCTTCCGACGGAGAACGCGTGGTCGCCTCTCTTAACAGCGGCACTCCCTTTGTAACCGACCTGCAAATGGATATACCCATAATAAAATCATTTTATGAACTCGCTATTCAGGTAGCCTGTGACGAAGATAAAAACTATTTTAATAAAAAAATCAACGCCTCGATTTCCGCGAAAACCAATTTTTTAGATTATTTTAATAAATTATTCAAAAAATAAACATTACAGTATAGGGTAAATAAAAACCAAAACCTTACAAAACAAATGGGGGAATTTAAATGAGCCTGCTTAAAAGAATTAGTTCGGAAGATAAAGACGATTTCGAAAAAAGCGGAAAAAGCGGGGGCGCTAAAACCGATTCCGAAAAAGAAAGCCCTTTAGAATTAATAAAAAACGATATGCAAAATAAATTAGTCGAGCGGCTCGACGAAGATTTTTTAAAAATCAAATCCGATGATGAAAAAAAAGCAAAACTCAAGCCCATGCTCGAAGAATTTTATATTCAAATCGCCGCCGACAAAGGACTTACGCTTACATCCACCGAAAAATCAAATCTTATTATTTCCGTCATCAACGATGTTATAGGCCTCGGACCTTTACAGCCGCTCTTAGAAGACGAATCCATATCTGAAATAATGGTGAACGGGCCGGCTAAAACATATATAGAACGTAAAGGAAAATTGATTTTATCCGACGTTAAATTTAAAGATAACACTCACGTAATGCGCGTCATCGAAAAAATAGTTTCCCCGTTAGGGCGCCGTTGCGACGAATCTTCGCCGATAGTCGACGCCCGCATCAAAGGCGGTCCCGCCGACGGTTCCCGCGTCAACGCAATTATTCCGCCCTTAGCTCTCGACGGCCCGACAATTACCATTCGTAAATTTAAAAAAGACGCCCTCACTATCGACAGCCTGGTCAATTTTGGTTCGATGACCCGTGAAATGGCGAATTTTTTAGAGGCCTGCGTCCTCGCCCGCCTGAACATAGTAGTTTCAGGCGGCACCGGTTCAGGTAAAACCACGCTTTTAAACGTATTATCAAGTTTTATTCCGGAAGACGAACGAATAGTTACCATAGAAGACGCCGCCGAGCTACAGCTTAAACAGCCGCATGTGGTAAGACTCGAAACCCGGCCGGCGAATATAGAAGGAAAAGGCGCTATTACAATACGCGATTTAGTCAAAAACTCCCTTCGTATGAGACCCGAACGCGTCGTAATAGGCGAATGCCGCGGCGGCGAAGCGCTCGACATGCTTCAGGCCATGAATACGGGCCATGACGGTTCGCTCACCACCGGCCACGCCAATACTCCGCGCGATATGATCGCGCGTCTCGAAACGATGGTTATGATGGCCGGTATGGACCTTCCCGTACGCGCCATACGCGAACAAATTTCCGGCGCCGTCAACATCATAGTCCAGCAAACGAGATTAAAAGACGGTTCGCGTAAAGTCGTCGCGGTAACCGAAGTGCAGGGCATGGAAGGCGATACGGTCGTTCTGCAGGATATTTTTATATTCGAACAACAGGGCTTAGACGAAAAAGGAAAAATTATCGGCCGCGTCAAGCCTACTGGAATCAGGCCTAAATTCATGACTAAATTCGAAGAAGAAGGAATAAAACTTCCAGCGGACATATTTATGGACAGTAAACGCGGCTGGTAGAAATTTTTTAAAAAAATCTTCAACGGCCGAACCAGAACGCAATGTCCGGGAAACCATACGGACAAATTCTGGAACGGCCATAACCGGACAATAAACGGCAACGATTAACATTATTGACAAATTTTAAATTTATATTCGGAGCGTATAAACTATGGGCAGTTTTATCACAATGGCCGTCATGCTGGCGGTGCTCGTCGTTTTATTTTTACTGCTTTTAACTTCTTATCAGGTAGTAGTCAAGCGCCAGGAAAGCGTTAAAGACCGTCTGGACCGCTTCGTAGCGGCTCCGACTAAAGGCTCTATGGGAGCGGAAACTTCAACCGCCGGCGAGGCAATGGGCGATCTCGCGAAAAAAAGCGAATTGATGCAAAATATCGGCACAATAATAACGCCTGAAAAAATAAAAGAAAAAATATCAGCCATGCTTTCAGCCGCCGACATCCCTCTGCGCGCTACGGAATTCATGGCCGGCGTATTTTTTTTATCTACGCTTCCGCTCATAGTCGTATGCCTGCTCTTAAAAAGACTGGCGCTCGGACTTATGATAGCGGCCATTTTCGGATACTCTCCTTTTATATGGGTGGCGTTAAAAAAATCTAAAAAAAGGCAGATGTTCGCGGCGTTACTTCTCGACACTCTCGGCATTATATCAAATGCGTTAAAAGCCGGATATTCATTTATGCAGGCTATAGAATTAATAACTAAAGAATCGCCTTACCCAATGTCGAGCGAATTCAAAAAAGTGCTGCGTGAAAACGCAGTCGGAGTGCCTCTTGAAACTTCGCTCGAAAATATGGCGCAGCGCCTCGAAAACGACGACTTCGACCTTTTAGTCACGGTCGTTCTCATACAACGCGAAGTCGGCGGTAATCTCGCGGACGTGCTCGACCAGATATCGGAAACTATAAGAGAAAGAATAAAAATAAAAGGACAGATCGTTACGCTAACCTCACAGGCGAGAATGGGCGGTTACGTCATAACGGGACTACCCATACTTCTTGGTTTCGCCATATTCGCCCTGAATCCGGATTATTTCGTAAATAAATTTTTACTCGCCGACGTTAACGGTTTTAAAGGATGGTACACCCTTATATTTTGCGCCATGATGATGGGGGCCGGTTCGCTCATCATAAAAAAAATCACCGATATCGATGTATAGCTTTTTTAAAGGTAAACAGGCTCGATAAACATTCAATACTAAAAATAATGGAGGGCCGCTGAAAAATGGATATAACTTCTATAGTGCTTATAGCCGCGATTATTATCGCCGGCGTGATGTTTATAATGCCTTCTCAAAAAAATTCGGTAGTTTCGAGGCTCGAAGAATTTTCCGGACAGAAAGACGAAGGCAAAGCCGGACAATCAAAAACACCGGTTTCACTCGAAGACGAAGAATTGCAAAAGTCTTTTTTCGAACGAATAGTCAAGCCTATTCTAACCGGGTTCGCCAACGCTCTGAGCAAAAGAAGCAAGGCCGACACCGCTTCGCAGCTAAAAAAAGAACTCGCCCAGGCTGGAAATCCAGGCGGCCTTACCCCCACGGAATTTAACGTATTGAAAGTGTTGTTAATCATAATTCCAGCCCCTCTTTTCGGCGCTATAGGTTTTTTATTAAAAGTGCCGGTGCCGAGCCTCGGATTGGGCTGCCTTATAATATTCGTACTCTGCTTTCTCGGCCCGCGAATCTATCTTCAAAGACTCGTCGCGTTCAGAAAATATATGATACAAAAAACTCTTCCCGATTGCCTCGATCTGCTTTGCGTCTCCGTCGAAGCAGGGCTTGGCTTCGATATTGCCTTAGCTAAATTAGTCACTAAATTCAAAGGCCCGCTCGGCGAAGAATTAAAAAGCGTGCTTCAGGAAATGCAGATGGGGCGCAGCCGGCGCGAAGCCTTTAAAGCGCTTTCGGATAAAATGGAAGTAGAAGACCTTTCGGCCTTTATTTCAGCGCTCATCCAGGCCGATCAACTCGGCGTTTCAGTATCAAAAATATTAAAAATACAATCAGCTCAGGCGCGGTTAAAAAAACGGCAGCGCGCCGAACAGCTCGCAATGCAGGCGCCCGTTAAAATGCTGTTTCCAATGGTCGGATGCATATTTCCAACTATAATGGTAGTGCTGCTCGGCGGCGTCGTATTCGAATTTATTAAAAATTTTCCGAAGTAAAAGGCATGCAATGCTAATAATCGAAAAATCAAACGGCGCTTTAGTGTCAAATAAAATATTAAAATACGATTCGTTTTTTAAAAGGGCCGCGGGATTAATGTTTAAAAAAAAGCTCGAAGGTTTTGACGGAATATTACTTTTACCCTGCTCGGCGATACACACTTTTTTTATGAAAATAAATATCGATTGTTTTTTTTTAGACCGCGATAATAAAATCATAAAAATTATATGGCGGATGGAGCCGTCAAAAATTTCAGGCATAGTAAAAGGATGTAACAGCGTTTTAGAATTAGCGTCCGGAACCGTAAAAAAAGATTTACTCTCGGAAGGCGACGCCCTGATAATAAAACCCGCAAAAAATTAAAACCGTAAACGCCGGCATAAAAACATTGATAAATAACATATAAAACAAACAATAAAGCGGCGTTTAAATTTAATCGCATCGTAACGAAAATAAAGAAAATGTTAATTAATTTATAAAATTAATCTAAATTAAACTAAAAAGTATTTTTAAGGAGTTATCATGGACCTGAAGCAAATTCCAATTTTTTCGAGCCTCAACGATAACCATGTCGAAAAAATAAGAGAGATCGTCGAACAGATCAGCATACCCAGAGGCTCTTCTATATTCAAACAGGGAGATTTCGGCGACGCTTTTTACATCATTATAAGCGGTAAAGTTAAAATATCGAAAATCGAAGACGGCGAAGAAAAGACTATCGCTCTGCTTAAAGACGGCGAATTTTTCGGCGAAATGGCGCTTCTCGAAGAAGCGCCGCGGTCGGCTTCCGCTTTTTGCGCCGAAGACTGCAAGCTTTATAAAATAACCCAGAAAAATTTCGGCTATATAATGCTTTTAAACCCGGCAATTTCGCTGAAAATAATGCGTTTTATGAGCGACCGCGTCAGAAAGTCTTCGAACGTAGCCACGGTAGCTGAAAAAGAAGGGAAAATCTTAACATTCTTTTCTCCTAAAGGCGGCGCGGGCTGTTCTACTTTTTCATCTAATTTCGCCTACGGCCTTTCGCTGAACAAAGACCTCCGGATTCTTTTAATCGATCTGGATCTCGAATTCGGTTCGCTCGACATGATACTCGACGCTAAATACGATAAAAGCATAGCGGATCTGGCCAGAGAAGTCGAAATTAAAAATTATGAAAATATTTCGCAATATTTAGCTCCCGCCTGCGATAGTTTTAAATTACTCACGGCGCCTAAAAGACCTGAAGAAGCCGAATTGGTTAAGGTAAAAGACGTAAAAGAAATAATAGAAATTCTCAAGGGATTTTTTGATTACATAATAATCGACACGCCCTCCTCCTTTACCGATCATACTTTAATGGCGCTCGACGTTGCTTACCGCATTATAGTGGTTATGAGTTCCGATACGCTATGCCTGCGCAATACCAGAAAATGTTTCGACGTAATGAAAAGCCTCGAATATCCGGAAAATAAAATAATAACGGTTATGAACCGTGACGATAACATATCGTCAATGCCTCCCGAAGAAATCGAAAAATTCATTAAAACTAAAATTTCACATACCATACCTAACGAATATATTACCATGCGAAAAGCCACCGATCTCGGCGTGCCTTTTTTAAAACACGCTCCGGCGTCACCGGTTACATCTAAATTTATTGAAATGATAAATAAAATTACCGCTCAGAATCTTCAGGTTCCCAGAGCCGACACCAATTTTTTCGAATCGCTCAAAAATTTAGTTATGGGAAAATAAAATGCATATTTATGTACATATACCGTTTTGCTTAAAAAAATGCGGCTACTGCGACTTCGCATCGTCCGGCGTCGATGAATTCGAGGACGGACCGCCTTTAAAAGAATATTTCGAGGCGTTAAAAAAAGAAATCATATCGCGGGCAAATTTTTTTGATAAGAAAATCGCCGATACTATTTATTTCGGCGGCGGCACGCCCGCGACGGGCGGAGTCGATAATATTATCGACGCTCTCGGTTTTATAACGGACATATTTCCCTCGGAACCGGCATGTGAAATAACTATAGAAAATAATCCTGAAGCGCTTACCGCCGGCGAATACCGCCGTCTGCTCGAAGCAGGATTTAACCGAATATCAATAGGAATTCAAAGTCTCGACGACGGTGTTTTAAAAATCCTCGGCCGCCTTCACGACTCGCACCGCGCGGTTTGCGCGATTGAAAATTCAATAAATGCCGGATTCAAAAATATAAGCGCGGATTTTATGATAGGCACGGTTTATCCCGCGGCTGAAGAACCGATCGCCTCGAACTTTGATGATCAGTTTTTAAAATATCTTCAACATATATCAGTTTATCAATTTTCGGTCGCGGACGGCACTGCGATAAAATCAATGGTCGATAATGGAGCTTTAATAGAACTCGACGACGAAAGAATGGCCCGCGAATACCATCGAACCTGCTTTCAGCTAAAAAAAGCGGGATTCGACAGATATGAAATATCTAACTTTGCAAGAGGGCCTGAATATATTTCAAAACATAATTATTCATACTGGGCAAAAAAAGATTACGCCGGATTCGGCGCGGGCGCGGTTTCTACCTTCAAAAATACGCGCCGGTGCAACAATCGAAAAATTTATGAGTATATTAAACACGCAGGCACGGGAAAAGAACACGAAATCGAAAAACTCTCTCCCGGCGAACAATTCATTGAAAAAATTATGCTGGCGTTAAGAACTTCGCATGGATTGACTCCCGATATTACAGGCGAAAAAATGTTTAAAAAACTCGATGAAGATCCAATTATAAAAAAATTAACCGCCGAAGGATACGTTCAATATATAAAAAATAAAAAATTCTCTCTTAATACCGAAGGGTTTATGGTGATGAACGATATAACGCTGAAAGTCATAGACGCATTAACGGCAGGAAGGAGTTTCAATGAATCACTTATATCAGCGTAAAAAAAAAGAAGATTATTACAATATCAAAGCATCACACGGCGCGGCATGTTATCGTTCGATACTTATCGCCGTCTCCTTATTTATTATTGCGGGCTTTTTTTCTTCGGCCGCAAGCAATATTATAAAATTACCGCACGCGAATGCCGCGGAACTCGATGGAAATATTTTTTTAAATTTAGTTAAATTTTATGCCCGGAATGGCGATCTGGAAAGAGCGATGATCGAACTAAAAAAACTCCGAAAGCTCGAACCCCGCAATGTCGAATATAAAAAATTCGAAGAAATTTTAAGAAGCGAAAACGAAAAATGGTCCAATGAATTTAAAGACATCGTAAACAGAGCGCCGGGCCAGAATGACATCGCTAATTCGACCGGTCCGGCCGAAAATAAATTTAATCGGGAACCGTCAAAAAACATGGCGGTAAAAAGCCGTTCATCCGAACAGGATCTGCCGCCTGAAGTTATCGAAAAAAATAACGCTATCGCACGCGGCCGCCTTCGTTATGTATACGAACTTATCGGCCGCGGAGACAGCCGGCAGGCCATTTTAAAATTAAAAGAAATAATAAAAACCGAACCGAATTTTTACGAAGCTAATAATCTTCTCGGTGATCTTTACTTAGCGTCTAAAAATTATGACGACGCACTCGGCGCTTTTCAAAAAGCTATTAAAACAAGACAGGACGCCGAGCTCAATTATAAAATAGGGATTTGCTTTAAAGCCCGAAACGATATAGATAACGCTATAATACGTTTCGATACAGCTATAAGAATGAACCCGTCGCACGAACTCGCAAATTTAAATATAGCCAATATATGGCGTTTTAAAAAAAATTTTAAAATAGCGAAAAACTATTACGAACAGGCTCTTAAAGCCAACCCCCGCCTGGCGGAAGCACACTTAGGAATGGCCGATTGCATATTCAATGAAGGTAATATAGACGAAGCCACCCGCGCATACGCGTATATCGTAACTAATTTCGCCTCGGAATACAGCGGTTATCTCGGACTGGCACGCATTTTAATACTTAACAAACAATATAAAGAAGCTAACGCGGCTATATTAAAGGCGCGTGAAATATCTCCCCGCAATTCACAGGTATATGAAATGCTCGGCATTCTTTCATACAGTCAAAAAGATAATAAAAACGCGATAGAATATTTCAAAAGAGCGGTCATGTTCGATTCTAATAATTTAACAGCTTATCGTAGTCTTATAAATATATTAATCGATGAAAAAAAATTCGAAGACGCTCTTGTGCAAATCAAAAACTGTCTCGCTAAATTTCCGGCCAATCCGGAACTTTATTATCTTGCGGGCATAATATACTCCGGCTTTAAAAACGATACTCTCGCATTAAAAAATCTTATGGAAGCTTACAGGCTCGATGCCGAAAACATGGAAACGATTCTCGCTATCGCTTTAATTAATGAAAAAAACTACAAATATAAAGACGCGCTGGAAAAGTACAGGGAGGCGCTTCTGATCGCCGAAGAAAAAAAAGACGCGCGATATATCAATAACATACATGAAAAAATAGACATGCTGGAGAAAAAAGTTGAAAAATTCACCGAAGATAAACAGCAGAACGAGGATCCTCGTTAAATGTTCAGCGGCATGCGCCGCGGGTTACGTTCTGTCTTACGTTAAAATCTTCACCATGCCTCAGGGCGGTTCGATTACATTTGCACCGTTAGCGATCATTATAGCGGCGCTTATGTGTGGAATTAAAGCGGGCGCCGCGGCCGGCGGAATGCTCGGCCTTTTAAAATTAATAACCGGCGGACACATAATTGGTTTTATCCAGGCCATACTCGATTATCCGGCGGCATACGCTTTTTTATCGTTAGCGGCGCTCGCTCCGGGTAAAACGCCTTTAACCGCGGCAATATTTACGATAATAGCTTTCGCTTTCAAAACCGCGGCACACATATATTCGGGATATTTATTTTTTGGAGGCAGTCTTAAAACGTCGATTATATATAATCTCTCATACTCACTGCCGGAAACGGCCCTGTGTACTCTGGCAATTTATGCGTTGGTTAAAAACGGTTCTCTAAAATTATAAAATTAACCTTTTATATTGAATAAGGAATGGAGGTAATATATGGCAGCCGATTTAGATTTAATTTTACTTCAGCTCACTTCGACAAAACCTCAGGAAAAACGGAAGGCCATTGCCGCCATTGAAAAAGAAGCCGTTACCGAAGCCGCACCCGCCCTCACGAATCTGCTCGCGGCCGAAAAAGACGAATCTCTTCGCGCCGCCGCGGCAAAAACTCTCGGCACTCTCGAATACGCCCCGGCCGAAGACATTCTTCTTTCCGCCATGCAAAACGGTTCGGATGAAGTGTCTTATTTCGCCGCAAACGCGCTGGCCGCTATAAATCCGGATGGAGGCGCGCTTAAAATTTATTCCCTGATGAAAGAAGACGAAAAACTTTCAGAAAAAGCATTTTACTGGTACGCTCAAACCCTGTCTGCTATGGGTGAAAATTCTTATTCATACTTAGTATCACTTCTCGAAATTAAATCATGGACAAAAAGAAAAATAATAGGCGATCTATTAACGGGTTCAGGCGAAAAAGCCGCGCCATTTTTAATAAACGGCATTTACGATAAAAATATCGACCGCCGTTTCTGGTGCGCGTCGATTCTTGGAAAAATAGGCGCGAAAGAAGCCGTAGATACGTTAATTAAATTCGTTGACGACGAGAATAACGACGTGAGGACAGCGGTAATTACGGCTCTGGGAGATATCGGAAGCAAACAGGCAATAGAGGCCCTCAAAAAAAACCTCAAAAACCCCAAAAAAGAAATAAGACATAAAGCTATTGAAATACTTGGCAGATTCGGCGATGAAATTATCGAGTCGCTTATAGAATCGCTTAGCGATGATTACTGGTATGTCCGCGACTGCGCATGCCGGGCGCTCGCGAAGCTCGGAAAAAAAGCGGTTCCTTACCTTGCAAAAGCTTATCGCAGCGGAAATGAAGATATAAGAATATCTTCTATTAAAGCGCTTTATGAAAGCGGAATAGATTCCATTGAAGTATTAATCACGGCTCTTTCAGATAATTATGAACCCGTATGCAAAAAAGCCGCCGATGCTATAATTAAAATTGGAAAACCCGCATTAGAAAATCTTGTCACGGTTTATAACAGGGACGGCATTTCGACGCAGGTAAAAAAATGGATCATACATATAATAGGCGAAACATCCGTCGGCAGACTGACGGGCGCGGCACGAAATATTATATATAAAGCGCTCGATTCAAAAGAAATAACCCTCAAATATGCCGCGGTATGCGCTCTTAAAAATTTACGCGACGCA
>CAYQWL010000091.1:0-15431 GCA_964421195.1 uncultured bacterium
TTTTTTGTCTTTTTATTATTTTTAGCTTATGCGTTTTATAGCGGTCCTGAATTTTTAAATAAATTTCTTGCGCCTTCCGAAGATAATATTAAGGAAATGGCCATGCTGCCGGTAACTAAAGATGATGCAGACACTCTCGAAAAGAATATGCTTGAATTTCAAAAATATATACAAAAAGGTGGAACTGTTGAAATTCATCTTAAGGAAATTGAATTAAATTCATATATAAGCCGTCGTTTGCTTGCATCGAAAAACCAGAGAAATGATGCATTAAAAGATTTAAAAGTGAAATTATCTGAAGACGGTATTAAGTTTATGGGAATTTTAAAAATTGTTAAACTTGAATCTTATTTTACAGCTGTTGTTAAGATTATTGTCGATGACAACAAAAAGCCGATTTATGAATTAAGCGGCATTAAAATTGGTAAAATATGGGTTCCGGCGTTTGTTTTTAATATCGTTTTTAAATTTATGAAAAATTATATCCCGGCGCGGATGAGGTTCGATAATTTTACGCCCGGCGTTGATTTTCAAATCAATAAAATCGCTTATACCGATTCGAGAATAATAATCGAATGTTATAAATCCGTTCCATAATAAAAAAGCGCGCGGCTTATTCCGCGCGCTTTTTCCCGGTGCACGTATTATTCAAATAATGCTTTATAAAACGAAACGGTCATCAGGCCGCTTTTTTATCGCGGCTGATCATTTTGCCGTAAAACGCGCCGTCGAATTCATCGTTAAAACGCGTGCTCAGGCGATCTGACCATACTTTGTTTTTGTGTACGTTATTCGAATAATCTTTGATCGTATATCCGATTACATTTCCTGATTCTAAACTTAGTTTTACTGTAAAATCCGTTTCGAGTTCTACTAAAAATCCGTCGTTAATACTGCCGAGCGATACGTCGAGTACGTCTTTATCTTCGTCGTATCTTACTTTTAATTCCATATTTTGAGCTTCCGGCATTATGTTCACTCCTTTATTTATGGTTTATTATTTTTTGGAAACGTTCAGCTAAAACTTTAAAATGTTTATTGGCTGTAAGTTTCGTCGTTTATTTTTTTATCATTAAAAATATCGGTTTAATTAAATTAAACTTAAGCTATTTTTTTAATTTAATGATTTTTGATAAAAGCCGAAATATTTAATGACGTATAATAAAAGACGCATGAAAAGAATGACGCTTAAAAGGCGTTTGATAAAGGCGTCAGTTTGAATAATTGATGATAAAATAATAAAAATTTAATTAAAGATAATGATAGTAAAAGAAAAGCGGATAAAAAGGAATATTATTAAAATATTTCAATATAAGTTTATGCGGATTATATGGGGCCTGAAATTATCGGCGGCATTATTTGCCGCATTTATTATTTTAATATTTACTTTAGTATTATTGATTTTTTTTGTTTCACCCTGTTTTGCGCATAACGGCGATAAATGTTTTATGCCGCCGTTTGATGAAAAAAATATGAAAAAATATGCGGCGTTCGTCGATAAAAAAAAATCAGAAAAGTATGATTTAACGAGGGGCCCGCATCGTTCTTTCAGCGAAAGCAGGCCTTACGAAGGACTTCGCCCCGCGGTCGGGCGGCATAAAACTCTTGCGTTTTTAGTGGATTTTGACGATAGGCCTTATTATATGGTCGAGCCGGCAAGGCGCGCCGCCGCATATTATAACGATATTTTATTTAATGAAACACGCGCGAGTATGAATCGTTATTATAAACAAGCTTCGCGCGGTATGTTAAGCTTTTGCGGTGAACTCGCCTGTATCGGAGCTTCGCCCGCGAACGCCGATTCTTTCTGGTACCGCAGCCGCAGGACTTATGCCGAATGGGGTAACGATCCGCAGGCGTTCGAAGTAATAGATTCGCCCGATATTTCATCTTTAGCCTTCGAAGTTATAGAAAACGCTTCTCATTATATTGATTTTAGTTCTTATGATACGGACCGGGACGGTATTGTATCGCCTTATGAATTGCATATTATAATATTTCATAGCGCCAGCGGGCAGGAGCGGACTGGATATTCGGGCGATATATGGAGCCATCGCTGCGTTCTTGAATCTCCGGTAGAATCGAACGGCGTTATGGTTGATAGTTATGTTATGCTCGCTCATGATTCGCCGCTCGGTGTTTTATGTCATGAAGTGGGCCATGATCTGGGTTTATTCGATATATATGATACTTATACGGGCGGTTCGGTTCTTGGTTCATGGACGCTTATGGATCGCGGCGCCTGGAATGGAGCGTTTCCGAAACAGCCCGGCGATACTCCCGCGCTTTTAACGGTTTATGAAAAAATGATGCTTGGCTGGGTAGAGGCGAAAGTAATATGCGCGGCTCGTGATGAATTATATTTAAAATGCGCGTCGAGCATGTCGAATATAACAAAATTGAATGGATTCGATGCTGTTGATGCCGTAAAGATCGAAGTGCCCGGTTCCGGCGGAAAACAATATTTGCTATTCGAAAATCGTTATAAAATGCCGGATTCTTTCGATGAAGGCATTCCGCCGGGTTTTAAAAGAAATAACGGCGTTCTGGTTTATTATGTGGATGAAACTATGCCTGATAAAACAGCTTATCAGTATGCCAACGATTCGAGAAATTCTTTTTATAGAATCGCTTTTGCGCCTCCGGTTAAAGGCGGGCTCGATTCGTCTTTTTATACCGATGAATTTTCGCGTTACTCTTCTAAGTTAAAAATATTTCATAATGGAGTTGAAAATAATTACAGAATGAATTGCAGCGGGGAAAACGGAGAGTTTGTAAAATTATTGTTTAATTCTCCCGTGGCGCATTTTAATACATGTGAAGTTTCGATTTCCGGCGGCGATGTTATATTAAATGCATCTTTAAGCGATTATAATTCTTCTTTTACATCCGTTTCGGCGTATATTTTTCAAAAATTACCGGTTTCTGGCGATGATGAACGATATTATTCCGTTTCATCCGAAATTCCTATTTTTGAAAATGAAACTTTATTTTCACCGAATATTTTTAAAAAAGTAAGTTTGAAAAATATACTGCAATTAAATTCTTCGGGATATTTTGTCAGGCTGATGCTTAAAGACGGATTATATGAAGAAGAAAAAATATTCGGCCCCTTTACGGTTTCGGGATTAAGCGATAAATTCGTTAAAGTTTATCCTGCGGCCGTTAATAAAGGTATTGTGAATATAGATGTATATCTTTCTGAAAATGCGCCGTTCGATGAAATCGATACTGAGGAAGTTTATTATTCATATATTGATTCATCCGGCATTTTTACTCGAAAACGTATCAAAGAATATACCGCCGGCAGGGCCCCGCGAAAATATAGAAGTTATAATTTTTTGGCCGGAAACGACGTGGCGTCGGATATTACGGTAAACGTGGTTTCCGCAAATCTTGATAACGGCGGGGCTACTTTTGAGGTTAAGTTAGAACGCGAAGCTTTAAACGTAAGTCACGGCGTTTATATGTCAGCGCTGGCGGAAGATAATATTACTATAATGGCCGAATCCGGCAGGGAACTTATGCAGGCCGGGCTTTCTATTTTTGAATCCGGCCGGGGTACGCTCAGCGTAAGTATGTATTCGCGCGGCGGCGTTTCAGGCGCCGATTATGTTTATTATTATAATTATAGAACTTCCGGGAATTCTATAATTTCATACGAACTTAAATGCGTTGATCGCGCCGGAAATGAATTTATCAGCGCCTCGCCGTCGGTTATATATAAATTTCCTCTTACACGTCATAATGCTTTTATGAATTATGAAGGCGGCACCATTGAGATTGCATTTTTAAATCCGCCCGTGTCGTCGGAAGGCCGGAGCGCTTATATTAATCTTTCGGCGGCGTCTGAAGGCCCGTTTTGTTTTAAAATAATGCCGGAGGAATATAATTATTATATGCAGGCGAATGCGGCTGAAGCTATGAAGGTACTGGTAAAACCCGATTTTAAAAATAAAAATTATGTTTTGCGTTCTAAGTCGTTGAAAAAAGATGCGGCTGTTTTTAAAAATGGTTATTATGAGCTGCCGGCCTTCGGCGAGTATGAAATGTATGAAATCGATTCGTTTAATTCGGCGAGTCCCGTTTCACAAGGAAAATTTACTTCCGTAGCGGCGCCAAATCCGGCGCGCTCCCTGGTGAAATTTATGGTTATAAATTCAGCGCGCGCGGATTTGTGGCCGTTAGAGCTAAAAATATATGATTCGCAGATGCGGCTTCTTGAAAGCGTTAAAGATTATTACGGCGGAAGTTTAAGCGTCGCCGGTTATGCTAACGGCGTTTATTATTATTCGCTTGACGGCGGAGGTTCTAAGATTGTTTCAAAATTTGCGGTGAGGAAATAAAGCTATGAATTTAAAATATTTGAAATTTTTTATCGCGGTTAGGACCGGTTTTAAAAATATATGGCTGATGTTTCGTTTAACTTTTTTTTTTGTGGTATTGCTTTTAGTTTTCGGGCTTTTTATTGTGAGCTGTACTGAAATAAATATGGAAACCAATCAAACGCGTTTATTTCAGACGGCCGGCCGGCCGGAAATGGAGCTTGCCGTGAACGAGGCATGGTCGCTTTACCGCGGCGGCGCGAGGCATGAAGCGTTAAATATGTTCGCTTCTATCTTAGCTTCTGGCGATGAAGAATTTATATCTTCCGAATCTAAAAATACCGGTCTTAGATGCGGGTTCGGCTATTGTCTTCTTGCGTGCGGACGTATTGACGAGGCGCTTTATCAGTTCGAATTTGATTCCGATTCTTTAATAGAAAGCGCCGCGGGCGCGGCATGCGTATATTTATATAAGCGTGAATATGCCCGTTGTATAACCTGTTTTAAAGCTTTTGACAGGCTGTTTTATCAATCGTCGCCTTATGCGGGACGTTTCGGCGTTTGCGGCGATATAAATTCGGAGGCGCATAAAATTTTATTTCTGGCTTATTATTATATGCCGTTAGATCCGATGGGCCCGGCGAATATGAAAATTCAGTATTCTTTTATTAATGAGGCCGTTTCTTCGTCCGGTATAAGCCCGCAGGCTGATGAAATATTTTTGAAAATAATTAACGCGGAAGCTAAAACAAATTGAAAATCGTCCGATATATTTTGTGTGAGTTACGAAACAGATTTAAATAAAAAATACGATATAAAAAAATTAGCGGAAAGAACCGGCATGAGCATTAAGATAATAATGCATTATTTCGATAAATATGAAATCGATGAAAATTGCGCCGATCCGTTAAATTGTGATTCATTCAGCGAAAAACACGTTAAAATGCTTAAACTTATTAAAGAAGTCAATAAGTCCAGGTATTTTTCACAGCCACTCGCATCGTATTATATCCGGCAGATTAAAAACGGCTCTCAATATACGAGATTTCCGGATGATTGCGAAGAGACCCTCGAAAGGCTCTGCACTTTGATTAAAGAAATAAAAGAAATAAAACAGGCCTGAAGATAAAAATAAGGCCGTATTGAACCGGGCATGCCCGGTGAAATTAGAAGCAATATTCGTTTTTTTTTACACAGCATATTTTTTTAAAATTTTTAAGTCATAGCAACTTCTCAAACCCCCAAACATTGGCTGCATTCATTTGAATGCAGTTTTTTTTTACCTTTTTTATCCTTTTTTATCCGTATCAAATTTTTGTGATAATGTCTTTTTTTATCCGTTGAAAATAAAGAGGCTATATGTTAAAATACGTTTATGAATAAAGTAATAAAACAAAAAGAAAAAGAACGGAGATTTTCTTGCTCGACATAATATTAAAAAATTGTAATATAATCGACGGCGTGTCTGAAACGGCATTTTATTCGGATATTGGAATACTTGAAAATGCGATAGTGAAGATTGGTAATTTAAAAGATTATAAAGCGGTGCGCGTTATTGATTGCGTGGGGGCGTATGCGGCACCGGGATTTATAGACGTTCATTCTCATTCCGACCTTAACGCGTTTATTGAAAACGGTTTCGATTCTAAAATAAGGCAGGGCGTTACAACTGAAGTTACGGGAAATTGCGGTTATTCTCTTTATCCGCTTGCCGGCGAATATTTAGAGCGCGCCCGCCGCGACGCCGATGAATATGGAATTGATATCGATTGGCGGACTTTCGCCGGATACTGCCAGGCGGTAAAAAAAAGGGGCCGTTTGAAAGTAAATATAGTCCCTCTTGCGGGGCTTTCCGCCGTGCGGGCATTCGTGTGCGGCTATTCTTCCAGACCGATGAATGTTTCCGAACGCTTGAAGGCGGCGGAATTAGTCGATGAAATGATGCGTGAAGGAGCTTCCGGCGTTTCAAGCGGATTGATATATCCGCCATGCTGTTATTATAGTTCCGATGAAATAATTGATATTTTAAAAATAGCGGCCCGCCGTGGGAGTATTTACGCCACTCACATGCGTTCGGAAGGCGACGCGCTGCTTGAAGCGGTCAATGAGTCTTTAACCGCCGCTAAAAAGGCGGGTATTTCTCTTCAAATTTCTCATTTAAAAACCGCCGGCCGTCATAACTGGTATAAATTGGATTCCGTTTTTGAACTAATCGAAGCGGCAAGAAAAGAAGGCGTCGATGTTATGGCGGACCGATACCCGTATCTTGCGAGTCAGACGGGCCTCGACACGATTTTGCCGGAATGGGCCTTTGATTCGGGCAATGAAATGTGTTTAAGAAGATTGAAAGATCCGTTGATAGCTTCTAAAATAAAATCTGAAATTATTTCCGCTCATTCTCTGAATTCTGATTATTGGGAAAGTGTTATGGTATCTAAGACGGATAGCGAAGAGTTTTCGACATTCGAGGGGATGAATTTCAGGCAGGTGTATAACATCGTTAAAACTTCGAAACCGGATTGTCAAAAATTCGACATTATCGATTGCTTATTTTATGTTTTAAAGAAAGAAAAATTGAATACAAGCGCCATTTTTTTTAATATGTGTGAACGCAATCTCGACAGAATTATTGAAAAATCTTATGTTACTATTGGTTCAGATGCTTCAGGCCGTTCGGTATCCGGTTTGCTCGCGCGCGGGAAGCCGCATCCAAGATCTTTTGGCTGTTTTGTTAAATATTTGACAGATTATGTTAAGAAAAAAAAGATTTTTTCACTTCCCGCCGCTATATCTAAAATTACTTCGCTTCCCGCCGCCCGGTTTGGACTTGCGGCCAGAGGGCGCATCGCTCCGGCGCATTTCGCCGATATCGTAGTTTTTGATTTTAAATCGTTAAACGATAACAGCGGTTATGCGGCTCCGGCAAAATATCCTGATGGCATAATTTATGTTATAGTAAACGGGGGGATTGTTTTTTCAAAAAATAATGATTATCCGGTTGTTGATAGCGGCGAAATCTTACTTAAAGAAGGGTGCGATGAGTGAACGAAAAGCTGCCGTCAGTTAAATTAGTTCAAACGGCATCAGGCCGTTTTTAAAAAAGGTGAAAAATAAAAAAATATGAAAATTGAATAATCTGGAATAAAAATCATTTATTTTTTTTAAAACGATAAAAAATGAAAAAATTTTTGACCCGATTGAACCTGTATGCTATAATTTAATCAGGGGCATATTATTATATCTATGATTATTAAGTAAAATATAATAAAAAAAATAAAAAAAAGATTAAAAATAAAAAGGCCGTTTATAGAAATTGAGAGGTAATTTTATGTTAAAATCCGGGTATAACGGTGATTCAGGTATTAATATAATTTTTGCGGGCAGATCATTCAAAGCGCCCGGCAGCGGTTTTACGCTTATAGAACTGCTTATCGTTATAGCTATAATAGGCATTTTAACGGGTATCGGCATATCGCAGTATGCTCGTTCCTCTAACGACGCTAAGAAGAAAAAAGCGATAGGCGATATTAAAAATATATGTAATGTTATAAAAAGTTTTAATACCATAGAACGTAAAAAATTTTATAAATTAAAAGATCTTTCTCAATTAACCGGAAAATATATGCAAAAAATTCCTGACGATCCGTGGGGCCGGCCTTATCAGGTTGACGGCACTTTCGTCTATTCGCTCGGCGCTAACGGCGCGGCCGACGGAACTGTTAAAAACGGAGTAACGGTAGATGCCGACGATATTAAACAAAAATACGAACGCGATTCTATAGTTGAAAATTCTATATTCGTGGCTTCGCAGGCGGAAGATGGGACTGAACGTCCGGGAGGCTGGGTAATGAATCCGCCTTACGATCCTTTAGATCGCGAACGCGTCGAATCCGGACAGGCTTTTAATTACGTAAAAATAGACAGATCGAGCACTACAGCCGGAGGAAATTCAGTTCTTATAAAATAAACTGGAAATTTAAATGAAAGGAATCATATAGTTCATGAAAATGAAAAAAAACATAAACATACAAACAAGAAAGAATTATATTTTTGTAATCGTGTTATTGCCGGTTTTAATTTGCGTTATTTTCCCGGTTTTATCGTATGCTATAGAAGTCCGGCCCTGTAATAATTGCGCTTTAATGCGATTAGTTGTTCCCGCGCAGGACCCTATTTTGAGTGAACCGATCGATTACGATTTTTCGTTATTTGAAAAAATATATCCGATGCATGCGCCTAAAATTTTAAACGGGCTTTCGCACGATAATATGTTCGCCATTGAAAATGCGGCTTCATTTGTTCATGAAAATCAATATTCTCCCGATGATGTGGCGGCCGTTTATGAAAATAGCGGCCGAAAAAATGAAATAAAATATTCCGATCTTGAAAAAATGCTTATGTCTTTACCGCAGGTCAAAAACGATGCGGCGCTCGTAAAACGTATGTCTTTAAAAGAAAAATACGGCTATTTAGTTAATATCGTTAAAACCAATCTTTTATTCGAAGAAGGACTCGCTTTAATAAATGCCGGCGCGTTAAATGTTCAAAGCGAAGAAGAATATAACCGGCAAAATATATTCATGAGCGCCCTGAACGAAGCTTATCTAAAAATTTCGGACGAGTTCAATAAAAAAAATCCGGGCGCCGCGCCGCCCGATTTAAAAATGGCGGTTGTAAAAAAAGAGTCTGAGCGTATGGAACTCGGTCTCGATACCGCCGGAGTATTGCTGCTGAAAACCGCCGGAGACCTCGCGGCGTGCACCATTGAAAATACTCTTTTATTATGTTCTTTTAAAGGCGGTAAAATCGTTTTTGGCGATATAAAAAAAAGTATGGCGCCGTTTTTTAACGGCCCGTCGCCGTACGCATCATATAACGATGAAGATTTTATTAACTTTATGTTTTATGAAATTATTTTCGAGCATGCGTATGTTAAATTTTTACTTAACAACAATATAAAGTTCGAGTTTATGCCGTATCCGGAGTATCGTTTTTATGCTATAAGCGAAGGCTTTTTAAATGATTTTATCGGTAAAATTACTATTGCTCCGGCGGAATGCGAACAATATTTTAAAAATAATCAAAGCGAATTTACCGTTAAAGAAAATATAGAGGTTAATTATTATGTGTTTGGCGAACCGCAAAAAGCTTTTTTTGAAGAAGCTTCTATAAAAAAATATGACGCCGTAAAATTATCGTCTGAAATAAAAAATAAGGCTTTGAAATGTGAAATGTTTGAAAACGAAAAAATATATTCAGGCCAGTTGATGAATGAGACTCAAAAATATTTGTTTTCGTTAAAGCCCGGTAATTATTCGTCTATAATGCCGATCGTTTCAGAACCGGCCGGCGAATCTGAGTATATCGTTTTTTATGTAAAATCAGCGGCTGAAGAAGTTCCCGCGCAATATAAAAATATTGAAAAGTTAATATACCGCCGCGCTCTTGCCGAAAAAAAAATGGCGGCTTCGTTAAAATTATTCGATGAATTGTTTAAGAAATACAATGTAAAAATATTGATTAATAAATAGGATCGGAACGATGAACGGAGGGAAGGGCTATGAAGCGAATTAAACGGTATTTGAACGAAAATTTCAGGCCTCCGGCCTTATCAGGCTATAAATATTATCAGCCCGGCTTTTTCAGACTGGCGGCCGGTATTTGTAATTTTATAACGTCTTCGCGCGCCTGCCGTTCGAAGATGATTTTAATTTTGTTTTTATCCGTTTTATTTATTATTGCCGCGTTCGTCCCTCCGGCTGAAGCTTATTATTTAAATACCGTTTATCCTGAAAATAATACATGGGTAACTAAAAGCCCTTATACCTTCCAGTGGCGTAATAATTATGGCTCCGGCGCTTACTGGGGCGGCGATAGCGCTTACTGGTATTATTCTTATGTGACCATTTATAATTCTACATGGGGTTACCGTAATAACGATTCAGCCATGAGCAATACCGGTTTGATGGGAACCGGAAGCCTTTCACAAACGCTTACCGAAAGCCTGCTCGGCTCGTCATACTGGCGTATGCGCGGCTACTATCGTTATCGTTATAGCTATCAGAGTTATGAATACTGGTATTCTTACTGGGTATATCGTCACGTTTTACGCTGCGGCTGGTGGTCATGGGGCAGTTGCCTGTATTATTATTGGAGCTGGAAGCCATGGTATCAAGTAGCGGTTTATCATTGGGTTACCCGCTATGCATATACTTATGCATATACTTCTCATACTAACTGTTCATATTTTGGCGTCGATCTTTATGCGCCTTCGGTTTCGCTTACGAGTCCCGTCAATAACTATTCGGCCTGCAACAATACCGCTCTTGAATTTAAATTTTCCGTAACCGATACCAGCAGTGGTATTAATACTTCCACCACTTATTCTTATTTCGAAATAAGACAGGGTTCTACCAGCGGAACTCAAATTGCTGAATATGCCGTGGTAACTGGTAATAATACCATAAATCATACTATTACATCTACGGGCACTTATTACTGGCGCGTGGTGGCGACCGATAAAGCTACTCTCGCGGCATATTCATGTACGGCCGGCGCCCGTACGACTACTTCTGAGTGGAGAAGTTTTGTTATCGATAAAGACGCTCCATCGCGTCCCGCGCTTACATCGCCGATTAATAACGTCTGGCTTTCGAGCAAAAATGTTCTTTTTAAATGGAATGCCTCTACGGATGCCGGCACCGGCGTTAAAGGATATTATCTTAAAATCAATAAACCCGATGGAAATGCTTATTCCGTTTATAGCGGCACTTATGGTAAATCAGTCGGCAATATCGGTTCAATTACAATTACCGGCATGCCTGAGACGCCTTCGGGTAATTATGAATGGTGGGTTTATGCTGAAGATCAGTGCAACAATAAATCGCTTGTATCTACCGGCGACGGTAAGTTCAGAATAGACGCTACCGCGCCCGCTATTAATATTTCAAATCCGCAGCCCGCGCCGGAGTGGTATAACGAATACACCGCTTCAGCCATTAATTTTAAGGCGGGTTTTACCGATGACGGTTCAGGCCTTAAGGAAGCTTACTTAAAGGTTTACGGGCCAGGCCCCGTTCATGTGGCCGCTTTTAACTGGTCTAAAACTGATTATCCGGCTTATACTTCTTCGGGAACCTGCAATGTGAACCGCGACTGTAAAGCCGGCGCCGGAGCCGTGTATAATGGCGTATGGCGAGCCGTTTACGATGTTAAAGATTATTGCGGCCTTTCGGCTTCGGCTAACCGCGATTTCCAGGTGGATGTAACGCGCCCGGCAGTCGGCGCTATCACTTACGTCGATGGCACGAGCGTGGCCGCCAATCCAATTACCAATCCTTATCCTATCGTTAAAACTTCCAACCCGGTTATCCGCTGGAGCGTTTTGACTGAAGGCGCCGGTCAGTCGGGCATAGCTAATTATTACGTTAAAATATGGAATAGCGCCGGCCTGCTCGTGGCTAACGCCACGCTTGCACACAATGCCGAGTCTTATATGTCGCCCGCTCTTACAACGGGGCTTTATTATTTCGAAGTCAGCGTCAGCGATAAAGCGAGAAACGGCGCCGTTCAAAATGTCGATGGCACTTCCGGAAATAACCAGACTTTTTATACAAGCCAGGATACCGATTATACTCAAAAGCGCCGGTTCATAGTACATCTTGGTTCGCCTTATGTTCTCGGTTATACGCCTCCGCTTCCTAAAAGCGGTAACGGTTCCGCCGAATGGGTGGTTTCGGGCAATCCGACTTATAGCGGCGAGATGAACGATACTTATGGCATCAGTAAATATGACATAAGGGTTTATAGAAAAACCGGCGCTTCTTATTCGGCCGCGCTCGGCACTTATTATACGTGTCCTCCGGCCGGCAGTTCGACTAACACTACCGGTTATATTACGACCGATAATACGAAACATATCATACCGAATCGCCAGGTCGTTACTCTTACGGACGGCCTTTATGGGTTCGAGATACAGGCGTGGGATACGGCCACTACTATCGCCGCGCGTTCTACGACTATCGCGCCCACTAATTCGAATATCTTAAAGTATGATTTTAAAGTCGATATAACTCCTCCTGTTAAGGGCTCTCCAGTTCAGCCTCTAAGCGATGCATGGCTTATAAAACCCGCCCATCCGAATCCTAAACGGCCTACTTTTGTTTTTAGCCCGGCTAACGATAATCAGGCTGGTTCGAATGATGACGCGAGTTTTTCGAATGTTAAAGAATATATGATAAGGCTCTGGTGGGACCCTGATTTTGCCGGAGCAGGTTCTATGACTTATCCTGAGGAGCCGTTTCTCGGACAGCCTTATAAGGACTATAATATAGGCATGGCGTCGCCTTCTGGTTCAAACCTTACCTGGACGCTTCCTGACGATCTTAAAAATGGTCGTTATTACTGGGATGTCTGGGTTAAAGATAATGCTAATAACTGGCGCTGGTATTATAATTCTACTACCGGTAATTATCTTACGACTTCGGTTTACGGAAATACAGTTAGACCAACGGGTTCGAACTTTAAATTCCGCGTTGACACTACCGAACCCATTACCAATTCATTGGTAAGTAATATTGGCGATATATGGATAACCGTATTCAATCCGAGTTTTGTCTGGAAGGCCGGTAAAGATGCCGCCCCCGGTTCCGGTATAGATTATTATGAAATGTGGTTGTGGGGTTCCGCCGGCGGTTCGCCGGTCGTGGTTTCAAAGGTGGTTTGTAGTTCCGCTCCGGGTAATGCCGCTTATGGCGGTAATATAACTCTTCCTTATAACGGCGGTGCGCTTGTTTCGGGAGCATGGCCTCCGGCGGCCGGCGGTTATCTCGCTAATGGCCGTTATTATTGGGATATTAAGTTGGTCGATGTCGCCGGTAATTATAAATGGTATAAAAGCGGCCTTGTTAATGAAGCTACTGTATATAATCTTGGCGAATCGTTCAGGGTGGATAAAATAAAACCTGTCGCCGGTCAGACTGTATATCCTGTAAATAATGAATGGATCGATCAAAAGGGGACTCGCAGTATCGATGAAAATACCGGCGATGCTATATATAAACCGAACCGCAAACCGTCGCTTATGTTTACCGCGGCGCGTGACGATGAATCCGGCTTGTTTAAATATATTATAGTTCTTAAAGATGCTCGGAGCCCTAAAGTTCTGATTGGCGATCAGGCCCTCACTCCGTCAACCGAGCCGTCTTTATTTTCGCTTCCTTACGGCGCGAAATATACTTTTACTCCGCCATGGGGCACCGGTACCTGGCCGGTAGAATTAAAGGACGGTAAATATTTCTGGGAAGTAATAGTCATTGATAATACGAAATCTAATACTTCTTTTTATAAAAGCGTTAATGGCAATGATGTGAATTATGAAACATTCAGGCTCGATACCGTGCCGCCTACCGTAGCGCCTAATAAAACCGAAACTATTCGCGTCGTTACTCCTCCTGCTTCTACGGGAAATTTAACTCCAACCGTGGCTGAACGTAATATTCTTCTCGATGCGTTTCCTCCATATCCCGCTAAACAGACGTATCCGGGCTATGTCGGAGTCGGGGAATTACTTGAACCTGAATATGCTTATGTAACTACTGTTTCGGTTAATATCGTTAACTTTAAATTCAGTAAAGCCGTTGATGATATAAGCACTTCTTTTAATGGCAATAAAATGAATAAAAGCGGTGAACTATTTACGGCGGAAGGTCCTTCAGGTATTCATCGTTATAATTTAGTTATAGCGACCACGCGTGATAAGCTTAAAGAGTTTCCTAACGTAGATATCTGGCAATCTGGTTATACGCTCGATACTACCGCCGCGATTATAAATTGTTATCCGGCGCTGTCCGATACGATCGACGCCGAGCTTAACGCTCTTACGGTAGGAAGCCTTTACTGGTCGGTGCATGTAATAGATAAGGCCGGCAATGAATCGCAGTACGTAGATCGAAAGATGCGTATCAGGCATCTTCCGCCAGGAGGCGGCAATCTCGAAGCGCCGCCGCATGGCTTTACTACTACCAATCGTAAACCGACGTTTAAATGGACTAAATAGAAAGGAGGGGATTGATATGAAACCGGATAATATAAAAAAATTCGAAATATTAAATGAAAAAAAGACATTGAATTTAGAAACCGTTGTTCGTAAAAGAAAAAATACATGCCGTGCAGCCGTCGGAGTCATATTTATTTTATTCCTCTCCTTTTTAACGGTGTTTTTATCGTTAACCGATGCACTGGCCTGGGGGCCATCTTCGCCGACCGGCGGTAAATGGCTTGCCGGCAGTCCGCGCACGTTTACCTTTACCGCTGAATCGAGCGGATTATACGCTTATAATACCGTTGGTTTTTATATTGAAAATAATGGCGCTTCGGCGCTTTCCGGTACGTCGTCATTGGTGTCTAAATCGTTTACTTTAACTAAAGACAGCCCGACCGATAAATCTCGATGGAAGGTTAGATTTTATAAATGGGACGGCGTTGATCAGTATGGTAACAGGTATGGCGAAGGCTGGACTGGCTGGTCGAGCTGGGCTTATTTTGGCGTGGATTCCGCCGCGCCTGGCGTTCCGACAAGGGTTTCTCCGGCTAACGATGATTATGTAAAATGCACTGCCGCTTCGCCTTTAACCGTTGATTGGACGGATTCTACCGACGCCATGTCCGGCCTCCAGAAATACAGGCTTGAAATAAGCGGCGTCGCCACGCAATATCCCGTGGCGAGTCAGCAGTCTTTTACTTCGATGACCGAAGGCTGGCATAACTGGTATGTATATGCGCGTGATAATTGTTATGGCAATGCCGTCAATACCAGTACAAAGTGGGAATCTGCGGCAACTACCGGCACCTGGCGGTTTTATGTGGATAATACCGCGCCGGTTAAAGGAAGTAAAAATAAGCCTAATTATTTAGCGACATCAGGTTCTACGGTGCCTAACGGTATAGATGTCGCGGTCAATCCGAATGCGCCGATACCTGAAGCTGGCGGCGCGGGCAATATCGATACTCCGAAAACTAACGGTATAGTAACTTCAGACGGTAAATTGATGTTTACATGGACCGCGGCGACGGATTCGGGCAGCGGTATTAAAGAATATAATTTTA
>CAYQWL010000092.1:0-2320 GCA_964421195.1 uncultured bacterium
TCGCCTCATCTAACTTCTTTTGAGTGATAGTGTCGAAAAAACTGAAATAACCGGCCGCGTCATCTAAGTTAACGTAATGCGAGAACAGGATGTAAACTCTCGAATCGCCGTCAAGTCCCGGGTTGGGTTCGCTCCCGAAAACCGAGGTTATCTTTTCATAATCGGCGTCAAAAGAAGCCGCAAATTTTTTCAAAGTTTCAGAATCAGGTTTAATAAAATTAGCCGGCACGTTATTTTCAAGGTAAATATAGCAATGCTTTCCGCAGGCCATGAGCGTCGCGGGCGTTTTAGCCCAGCCATTGTCGATCGAACTATCAGATGTGGTTATCATAAAGTCTTTTTGCGAACCTATAACGGGCTCTGCCGCCTGCATCGACGGTGCTTTTACAGGGCGGCTGTAATCGATGAGCTTTCCAAATCGTTTCAGGAATTCAAAATCGCTTTTTCGTTTCTTTAATTCATAATTAAACTGCATGTCCATTTTATCACTGAAGATGTCGCGGTCGAATCCCGGCGCTCTGGATGGCGCAACGCTTGAGATCATTTGCGGGATTGAATTGTCGGCGTTGGTTTTATAAAACGACATATTAAACGATGAGATATCGGTTTCACTCGTATTATAAGGCATTGCTATGATATATTCGGATGCCGTAAGATTTTTAATGATAATATCGAGTCCCGAATCCGGTTTTAAAACCGTTTTCGAAAAAGTTTCGCCCGGTTTTAATTCGTCGATATAATCGTCTATTCTGACGCTGAATTGTTGAATTGCGTAATTGCCGGCGGAATCGACAACCTTTAAAATAAAGTCGTAAGTTCCTCTTACGGCCGGCTGCCATGTAATTTCGCCGCTGTCTTTGTTTAGCGTGAATGATTTATCGTTTTCAACTGAATGGTTTGATTTAATATCGTATGAGAGACTTGACGGCTCGATGACGTTTATCGTTTCATCCGCTGCGATTATTTTATAATGGTAAGTATTGTTTATAACTGCGGTAGCGGGCGGTGTTGAAGTTATAGACATCTTGCGCGCCGATTTTTTAATTACTTTTAAAAGGGTAGTACGGCTTATCGATGGGCTTTTTCCGTCTTCGACAGTGACTGTGATCGAATAATTCGATGAAGTGTCTGCGTTCTCGGTTTCTATAGCCGGCGCCGTCCATTCGATTTCTGATTTTGTCAAATTGTTTATAGCGGTTTCGGTGGTGTTTTCAATTATGCCGCCTGAAATCTGCCATGTGAATTTTAAATTGGCGCCGTTCGGATTGTCGGAGGTGACGGCTACCGCGAGCGTGTCGCCTTCGTATATTTCGAGTTTGTCATTATTTAAAAGAATCTCTGAAACTGAAAGGATTTTTATCTGAGGGTTCGGGCTTGAAAGAATAAAAGTTTTTTTGGTGTCGGCTTCCGATACCGCCACATTTTGCGTTACGGTTATGAAACCTTCTTTCAATATTTCTACTTTGTAGATACCTTCGGGGACCCGGGTGAAATTTATAATTCCATTTTTATTGGTGTACTGGTTTTTCAGGCCGTTTAAAAAGACGCGCGCGCTCTGCAGCGGTGCGCCTGATTCGTCTTTAACGGTTACTTCAAGAGTTGAAGTTTTTAGCAGTTCGATCGGCTTATCTATAAGGTATTCGTTTTTTTCAGCCGTGATGCTCACTAACGATTCATTCTTTAAAACGGCGTTGCCCGGATTATTTCCACTAACGGCGCTTACCATATATTCCCCCGGTAACATGCCCGTAAAATTGAAAAACCCGCTTTTAGAAGTTTGGGTTGAAAAAGCAGGAAATGAATTCGGCTCGCTTTTTTTTATGAGTTCGATAGTCGCCCCTTCAGCTGCGTTTCCCGCTGCGCCGGTTTTAGAAGAACTTGCGTAAATGACGCAGCCTTTTAATGTGTTTACCGGATTTATAGAATAATACTTGATGCCGGAGGTTTTTCTCACCGTGCCGGCGGCGTTTCCGGCTAAGTCGAAAAAATCGATGGTGTAATTAATATTGTCTTCAACTTCATTCGTTGTCATCGTATAAGATGCCGTATAGTTAAGTTCGTCAACTTTAGCAGCTGTAACGATATGCCCGTTGATCTTCACGCCCGGTATGCCGCCTAACGGTTCATTAATAGTAAAAGATAATTTTACGATATTACCCGGCCTTGCTGTGTAGATATTTGTGGTATTGTCGGAGACCATGCCGACATAAGTCAGTACCGGCGGAATGGCGTCTATGTTATATGTTGCGTAAGCGGCGTCCGAGTCGGCCATGCCGTCTTTTGAGGCTATCGCGGTTATGGAGGCGCTCGATGATATTAT
>CAYQWL010000092.1:2330-15379 GCA_964421195.1 uncultured bacterium
TACCGGCTTTCCGTCATAATCGATATAATTTGTAAGGCCGATCTTTCCGGGATAAGCTAAATAATACTTAATTTTTGCTCCTAAAGTTTCGCATGATATAGTCACTTCTTTTGTATAATTATAAATCCCTTCAACATAACTGAATTCTGGCATCGCTACTTTTTCAAGCTGAATTATTTTATTCGTGAATTCCTTCAGAGAGCCGTTATGATCAGAACTTGAATCGATCGTCGTTCCAGCAAAGGTTATTGAGGTCGAAAGCCGATTTTGCGTTATAATACTTTGCGCTTCGGCGTTTTTTACTAACGCTATGAAGGTATTTAAAAGATCGGTTACGCCGGTTATGCTGCCGGGTATGAAAATTGATTTGAAATTTTGTGAAATATTCGAATCAGCGACAACTGCTATCGTTTTAACGACTTTTGCAAGTTCAGTAATTATTGCCGGACCTCCGCAATTCTTTTCGATCTGCTCGTCGGCCGGAGTTTTTTTGCCTTCATAGTTTAAAATCAATATTTCGCCTGCAGCCTGAATCTCCTGCGTGGCGGAAGATATTATTGAAAGTGCGTCGATCCTTTTTTCAAAGGCAAGCAGAGCGCGGGCTGTTGAATTTTCATCGACTGCGATACCCGTTAATTTAATTATCTTTATTTTATCAATGATTTCCGATGAAGCAGGAATTTTTCCAATAAGGCATTGATATATTACTCTTTCGCCAGCGCTGTTTTTTATGACAATTTTTGCGGCTCTCGCTACCTGGCTTGCAGGAATGTTTGCGGTATAAGACGCACCGTTTGTCGTAACGCTGCCAATAATCAGATTGGAATTATCGGCGTCAACCGCCAGAACTAAATTTTGAGTGTTAAAAGGGCTGCCGGCTTTATTTTCGGATGGCCCCGGCGCGGCGGCGAGTTGAACAGGAAGGGTTCCGCTCACTTCTATAACTTTAGACGTTGTGCCGCCGGTTATCATTGAACTTTCTCCGCCGCCGGAACAACCGGTTAAAGATAAAATAAGTGCGAAAAATAAGAAATAAAATAAAAACAGAACATTTTTTTTAAGGTGATTAAAATTCATTTGTAACTCCTTTTTATGTTTATTGTAAAAAACATCATTCAATTATTTTTTTAACATATGTCGTTTTTATCCAGAACCGTTCCGTGGCCCGTTAAGACAAACCATTCTTCCGGGCCGGAATGCGTCCCGGAATGCCTGGCTGATGGCCTGGATGACTTTGTGATGGTTAGAATTTCTTTCGGCCGGCGAAGATGAGAACGCGCATTCGATGAATGCGAAATGCCCGGTGTTATAAAGACGAAAAATCCGACTGTTTAACGTCTGAACGGCCGCCGCGCCGAATGAATGGCCCGGCATTCCGGGATTCTCCATGCCAAATTTTGAATAAAATTATCGACGCCGGTTTAACTGCATCCGGACGTCTGAAAAATATATAATAAGCGGTATTTCAAATTTGCCGGTAAAATACAATAACAATTTTTATCAATTTCAAATTTTATATAAATTTTATTAAGGAGAGATAAACAATATCAAATTTTTCGAAGCAAATGATAATTCTGTTAAGAATAGCATAAAACCTATACACATCAGAATTTAATTTTTAAAATAAAACTTTTGCAAAATTACGTTTTCCAACCTGTATTATAACTTCGCCAGTTAATGAAGATACCTCAACATATTCAGAAAGGCATTTTTCCGAATTAAGTTTAAGCCCGCCCTGCTGAATAAGGCGTTTAGCGGCCGAATTGCTTTCGGCGAAGCCAAGATCGGAAATAAGGCCTATCATCGACACCTTTCCGTCTTTAAGTTTAGCGCGGTCGAATGTGACGGTGACTATATCGTCGGGCACGCCTTTATTTGAAAACACGTTCTGAAATTCTTGAGTAGCATGATCGGCGGCTTCAGCGTTATGGTACATGGAGGTTATCAAATGGGCCAATTTCATTTTAACGCTCTTGGGATTGACCGCGTTATTAGCGCAATCCGCTTTCATGGCGGCTATTTCGGCCTCGCTGACATCCGTTAACAGTTCGAAGTATTTAAACATCATTTCATCGGATATCGACATGATTTTACCGAACATATTTTTAGGTTCTTCGTTAATACCGACATAATTGCCAAGAGATTTGCTCATTTTATTAACGCCGTCAAGCCCTTCGAGAATAGGCATGGTAATTATAACCTGAGAAGGCTGACCATGCTCTTTTTGAAGCGCACGGCCAACCAGCAAATTAAATTTCTGATCGGTCCCGCCAAGTTCGACATCGGCATTAAGCGCGACTGAATCGTAACCCTGCATGAGAGGATACATAAATTCATGAATCGATATAGGCCTTTGCGATTTAAAACGGTTCAAAAAATCGTCGCGTTCGAGCATACGAGCTACGGTATATTTAGCGGCAAGTTTCAAAACGTCAGTAAATGTCATGGGCGCAAGCCAGCGCGAGTTAAAATCGATTATAGTTTTATCCATATCAAGAATTTTTTGCACCTGTGATTTATATGTTTCGACGTTTTCACGTATTTTTTCTTCGGTAAGCGGTTTTCTGGTTTCGTTTTTTCCGGTCGGATCACCGATTAAAGCCGTAAAATCACCTATTAAAAAAACTACTTTATGCCCGAGATCTTGAAATTGCCTCATTTTGCGTAAAACGACCGTATGTCCGAGATGAAGATCGGGCGCGGTAGGATCCGCGCCAAGCTTTATTATCATGGGCCGCCCTGTTTCAAGCTTTTTTAACAATTCCTCTTCGCTGATTATTTCGACTGCGCCGCGTTTAATGATATTTAATTGCCGATTTATATCGATCATCAATTATTCCTTTCATTTTTACTTTTTTCAATTTATTTTCAACTATACGCATACACACTTTTATTTTATAAAAAACTAATTTATAATTTTATAGTCATTCTTAAATTATAAATATTTATCAAGTTCCCGCAAAATTTTCTTAGCATCTTCCGATAAGTTAGAAGGAACTTCGATTACAACCGTTATTATTTGATCGCCCATAAATCCGGTTTTATGATTTTTAATGCCCTGGCCTTTAAGCTTGAATTTAGAGCCGCTTTTAGCGCCGGCCGGAATATTGACCTTAGCGTTTCCGCGGATAGTCGGCACGGTCTTCACCGTACCGAGCGCCGCTTCAGTAAATTTAAGCGATAATTCATAATAAATATCATCGCCCGAACGAGTAAAAAGCTCATCAGGTTTAATTTTAACCGTTATAATTATATTGCCTCGCGGCGCGTTACGCCCGATGGCGGCATGGCCTTCGCCGGGTATTCTTATAAGCTGTCCATCGGCGGCGCCTTCCGCTATATTCACTTTTATCTGCTTGATATTATTTACAAACCCTTTTCCCGCGCAATTCGAGCATAAATTCGTTTTTATCTTTCCGCGTCCGGAACATGACGGACAGGGCTGGCTTATCGCATATCCGCCCTGACTGCGTGAAATAGATCCCGTCCCCCGGCAGCTCGAACAGGCGGCGCTTCCCGAACCGCCTTCGCCCCCGCAATAAGAACATAAATCGCGCCTGTTAACTTTAAGTTTGAGACTGCCGCCGCTCGCGGCCTGTTTAAGCGTAAGATCAAGCTTAACTTCTATATCTTCGCCGCGTTCACGCTGTCTTGAACCGCCATGGCTTCCGCCTTCGGCGCCGCGTTCGAAAAAACTATCAAAAATATCGCCAAACCCGTTCTGACGATCCGCTCCGCGGCTGCCGCCGCCAAATATCGAACTTAAAATATCCTCAAAATTCATCCCGGCGCCGCCGGAACCACCCTGCATATTTGAAAAATCGAATCCCGCACCGCCGAATCCCGAAAAACCGCTATTTTTAACCCTGTCATATTTAGAACGTTTTTCAGCGTCTGAAAGCACTTCATAAGCTTCGGTCACTTCTTTAAATTTATCTACGGCTGATTTATTACCGCTATTAACGTCGGGATGATATTTTTTAGCCAGATTTTTATAAGCTTTTTTTATATCTTCCTTCGAAGCATTTTCAGACACGCCGAGAATACTGTAAAAATCTTTCATCTTCATCGTAATCGCCCTTCCTGACTGAAAACTTAAAATAAATATACATATATAAAAATAATAAACCATAAACATGCAGTTAAACCGTTTCAAGTAAACTGCTTTAATCGAACCGTTTTATTTTTTTAAAAATAATTATATCACAACCGGATAAAAATTTCTATATATTCCGCATTTTTTTAAAATAAATCAAAAAAATATTATAAAAACATTCGTTCTCATTTAATATTTAATAGTTGCATTTAATTAAATTATATGGTATAATAAGTTATAGAATAGGTGTTTTGTGTTTAAATATACCGATTCGGCTTTTTCGTTTCGTTTAATTAACGTTAACGCACGAAGGCTGTGATTATTATGATAAGCGTCGATAATAAAACTGAAAGCGTAATGCGCTCATATACCGGCCACGGCATGATAGAAAAACATCCTGCCGGTTTAACTATAGCCGGCGTTATGGGTCATGAGCTCGGCCATATAAACGAGGCCCGAAGTCACGCGCTGGCTTCAGGCGGCGAGGTAATATCTCAAAATATACAAATTGACGTAGCATTTGAAGGCGCAAAACTTATCGCCACATCAGGACGGGCTACGACCATAACGGTCCAGGCTAAAGCCGTTTCAAATTACAAAAATAATATGGAAGCCTTTGAATTCGAAAAAAAACAGGCGGCCAATAATTTTAATCCCATAACAACTTCAATTCAGTCCGGGCGGAACGCAAAATTCGAAAATACTCCGGCGGAAGACGATATCAAAGCGGATATCAAAGCCGGCGAACTTTCCACGCTGCTATCACAACAAAAGCAAAAACTCGAAAATAAAATCCAGCAATTAAACTCCGCAAAAGCCCCGGCCGCGCCAGGTGTAAATAATACGGCCGCCGAAAAAAATAACGATATTTTTACGGAACAGGACGCCCCTGACGCCGAAACTACCGCGGCTAACGAAAAATCAGGGCGGGACGCGGACGCTGAAAACGCAAAACGCAAAACGGCGGCGGAAAAACTTACCCGCATACGCGAGCAAATCACCAGGATCGACAACATACTGGCATCGCTTAAAATCGCCCGCAGCGTCAAAATGCTTGATGGTATTTTACAGGCAGTAACCGGATCAAACGTTATATCCGGCGGCGACATCACGGATTTTTTCAACGGGAACGCTCAGGCGCCCGCTTCATCGAACCGGAAATCAGCGTCCGAAAACATGATTGTAATGATCGAAGAATCTCTCAGAGGAATGCTTATAAATATAAACGCTTAATTCAACCATCACGGCTGAATTAAACGTTTATAATCAAACGAGAAACTTATTTCTAAATTTCTAAAAACGATATTTTTCTATAAATTATTTTCTATAACCTGTTTCATCTCGAATTCTTCGAGGCGAAGATAATAATCGGCGCATTGCAGAAGAGCCTCCATGGGCGCCATTCCAATTAACTCCGAACCGACTACGTTTACGCCGTAACGCGCGGCTTCCGCTCGTACCGTTTCAAAAACCCTGAATATCGGAGTTTTTTTATAATTAACGAGATTCATAGATACCTGCACTATACCCCTGCCGGTAAGTTCTACGCCCATGCCTTTCACGTTGACATAACCGCCGGACGAACCTCTGACGGCACGCGCTATTTTATCGGCGATTTTAAGATCGTTAGTAGCGAGATTAATATTAAAAGCTATAAGATATTCACGCGCCCCGAACACGGAAGCTCCCGCGGAAGGATGCACTTCAGCCGGACCGAAGTCGGGCTTCCATTCAACTTTTTTTATTTTTTCAAACATTCCTTCATATTCGCCTTTTCTGATATTAGCGAGATTCTGACGGGCGGGAGATGTTGCCGCGGCTTCGTATAAAAAAATAGGTAAATTATACTTTTCAGAAATATACCTGGCGCATTCTTTAGCCAGATCTATACATTCGCTCATTACCGCATTTCTAACGGGAATGAACGGCACTACATCGACCGCACCCATACGCGGATGCTCGCCCTTATGATTTCTTAAATCTATTTTTTGAACCGCGACTTCAAATGCCTTATAAATACATTCTCTAAGCGGCTCCGGTTCGCCTATCGCCGTTACAACCGTGCGATTATGGTCTTTATCGGGTTTTACGTCAAGCAGCTTCACTTCATTCACATTTCTAAAACAATCGGCAATCTGATTAATAACGGCTTCATTACGGCCTTCCGAAAAATTAGGAACGGTTTCGATGATTTTGTTCATTAATTAACACACCTTTCATAAAAAATAATATCATAAGTATCGATATGATAATTTTTAAATTATCAATAACCGAAACCTCAATTTAAACTTTTGGTTAATTTTATATTAAAATAAAAATTACTTCCGCATCCCGGCTTACTGTCAAGACAAATTTTTTCGCCGCCCATTAATTTAACGAGATGATTGGCTATCGCCAGGCCAAGACCGGCGCCGCCGTATTTACGCGTCGATGAATTATCGCTCTGCACGAAAGGCATAAAAATTCCGGACTGTTTTTCTTCGCTGATTCCCACCCCGCTGTCTTTAACGAATATCTTAACAAGCACTTCACTTTCAGTTTGCATAACGAGCGACGCGCCGATTTCGATAAATCCGGACTCTGTAAATTTAATGGCATTTCCGCTTAAATTCAATATTATTTGTTTAAGACGCGTTTCATCGCCGATAACTTTAAGTCCTTTTAAATTTTCATCGATGCTCGATATAAAAGACAGGTTTTTTTCAGACGCAATAAATTTAGCGTAACCCGTTATTTCATCAAATACCGAAGTAATTTCAAAATTGGAATTTTTTAAAATTAAAACGCCGCCTTCAATACTTATATAATCGAGAATATCGTTTACGGTAGAAACTAATATATGCCCGCTCAATTTTATTCTATTAACGAATTCGCGCATTTCACCTTCTAAAGGCATATCTGAAAGCATATCGGCGTAACCTATAATGCATGTTATAGGAGTGCGCAGCTCGTGCCCTATATTTCCAAGAAAATCGCTTTTAGCTCTCACAGCGGCATCCAATTCTTTAAACAAACGATTCATTTTTATAGCAGAACCGTCAATTTTTTCGAGCATTAAATTAATTTCCGATGAAAGCGAAGCGATTTCATCATCTCCTTCAACGCAAACGCGTTTTTCGACCGCTTCGAAACCGCCGGGCATAGGCATATTTTTCACTTCACCGCTCAGCTTAATTATTCTGCCGATAACAAAGCGGTTTATAAAATAAGATGTAAAAATAAAAAACATTATCCCTGAAGAAATTAAAGCTGCTATAAAGATTTTAAGCGCCGTAAGGCCCTGGTTATAAACACTGCGAGACGTTTTAAATGCCGTCAAAAATAAAGGGCGCCGGTATATATCGTTAAAAAGTACGTTACATTCAATATAATCCGGCGTTACTTTCTTAACGGCCGAATAAGAAATTTCACCCGTCACATCAAAAATTTTATGATTAGTTTCCACGCAGTCAACTGCTTCTACAATTTTCGAAAAAGAGATATTCAAAGCTGTAAGACGATTAATTTTGTCAGCTTCTCCTTCATCTATAAAATGCCCGTAAATCAAAAAACCGCGCGCCGGGCCATCGCCCTGGCTCGTTAAAATGAGGTTAGAAGCTATCATAGCGGGCCTTGAATCGAGAGAAACCAATTTAGCCGAACGCGTCTTAACCTTCTCCGAATCCAGCGCACCGGCAATTTGCATTACTGTCCTTTTAAATCCGTCGGAAGCAGATATTATTTTTTGATTTTTATGATCAAAAAAACAGTCGAGTATTATTTCGTTAGAATCACATACCATAAATAAAAAATCAATATTTAAAAGCCTCATTGATTCATAACTGATGTTTGATTCTATATAACGGCGGTTACGGTCGCGGGCAAAATTATAAGTATCGTCCCATAAAGCCCAGTCATTCATTTTATTTGAAAAATCTTCGCTAATTTCAATAAATGAACGCGTTACGCTGTTCATGTGTATATCGGCGTTCTGATTTTCTATGCTGCGATAGCTTTCGAGCATGATTCCAGATATAAAGTAATATAAAACAGGGATCGTAATCAGCAAAGCGACGGCTACGATCGCCATCAATTTCAATCTTATGTTCATATATAAACGGCCTTAACCTTTTTAACTATATTTTTAACCGTATATTACGCGCAGTCCGGCTTGAATTTCGACTAATAATCCGGTTCCGCGCTTATATTAATAATTAAACCCCGGTATTTTTACCCCGTTATTTTTCGCAAATGCCGCGGCTTCTTCATATCCGGCATCCGCATGCCTTGCCACGCCCATTCCAGGATCTGAAGTAAGCACGCGTTCGAGCCGTTCCGCCATGAGCTCGCTCCCATCGGCTACAATAACCATGCCGGCATGTATCGAATACCCCATTCCGACGCCGCCGCCATGATGAATAGAAACCCACGAAGCTCCATTAACGGCATTTATCAAAGCGTTTAAAACCGGCCAATCGGCGATTGCGTCGGAACCGTCTTTCATAGCTTCAGTCTCACGATTAGGCGAAGCTACCGAACCGGAATCGAGATGATCGCGTCCGATAACGACAGGCGCGGTAATTTCACCGTTCCTCACCATTTCATTTATAATACGCCCGAAACGAGCTCGGTCGCCGTATCCAAGCCAGCAGATGCGAGACGGAAGCCCCTGAAAATGAACTTTTTTGCGGGCCATTTCTATCCAGTTACATAAATGCTTATCATAAGAAAATTCTCTGAGAATTACCTCGTCGGTTTTATGAATATCGGCTGGATCGCCTGAAAGCGCCACCCACCGGAACGGGCCTTTTCCTTCACAAAAAAGCGGTCTGATATACGCCGGAACGAAACCCGGAAAATCAAAAGCATTATTTACGCCGCGTTTCTTCGCCTGAGCCCGGATATTGTTACCATAATCAAATGTAATGGCGCCTCTTTTTTGAAGTTCAAGCATGGCGCGTACGTGAATAGCCATAGATTCCATGGAAAATTCAATATATTTAGCCGGATCGCTCTTTCTAAGAGCGAGCGCTTCGGAATAACTCAACTGGCATGGTATATACCCATTAAGTTCGTCATGCGCCGAAGTTTGATCGGTAAGGACATCGGGAACGAAACCCATTTTAACCATACGGGGCAGAATATCGGCGGCATTGCCAAGGAGAGCCACCGAACGGGCTATTTTTTTTTCTTTATATTCTTTAACTTTTTTTAACGCGTCTTCGAGATTATCGGTCATTTCATCGCAATATCCGGTTTTAAGACGTTTTTCAATACGCGAAGCGTCGGCTTCTATTCCGAGAAAAGCCGCGCCGGCCATGGTGGCGGCTAACGGCTGAGCGCCTCCCATGCCGCCGAGTCCGGCGGTAAGCACTATACGGCCTGAAAGATCGCCGCCGTAATGTTTGCGGGCAAGCGAAACAAAAGTTTCATAAGTGCCCTGTAAAATTCCCTGAGTGCCAATATATATCCATGATCCGGCGGTCATCTGCCCGTACATCATAAGGCCTTTAGCATCGAGCTCTCTAAAATTTTCCCAGTCGGCCCATTTCGGAACAAGCATCGAATTCACTAAAAGAGCGCGCGGCGCGCCTTTATGACTTTTAAAAACAGCCACCGGCTTACCCGATTGTATCAGCATGGTCTCATCATCTTCAAGCTTTTTTACCGTATTTACTATATTTTCATACGCATTCCAGTTGCGGGCGGCTTTTCCAAGGCCGCCATAAACTATTAAATTATCAGGATCTTCAGCCACTTCAGGATCGAGATTATTAGACAGCATTCTTAAAATAGCTTCCTGCTGCCACCCTTTACACGAAATTGAAGAGCCGCGAGCCGCTTTTATATTTTTAATCATCAAAACCATCTCCTTGAAATCATTTATTTTAATTTTTAAGAATATTATTTTTTAATTCTATATTTTCATTGTAAATAAAGCTTTATACCGCTCAAAAAAAGCGGTCAAACTTAACAATAATCTATATAAAAATGATTATATCATACACCGCCGTTCGTGTCAATCAATACTTAGCAAAGCGATAATAAAAAAAATAATGGCGGCAGGATCAAGATTCATCCTGAAAGATATGAATTTATATACTAAATTTAAAATTTCAAATAAGAATTTTGTTGATTTTAAATTAATATTCTGGTAAAATTAAGCTCAAACAAACTTATATAAGAGGAGACGAATTCGATGTCAGTAAAAAAAACGACGGCTCCAGTAAAAAAAAACAACAACAGAAATAATGCCGTTCAAAAATGCTCAAAAAAATATTTATCCGGAAAAATTATAAATCCGTCGCCCATAGCGGCGAATGTTACCGTAAAGGAATTAATAGACAATAATTTTTTAGCTTATAATGCTGGACGTTTAAGAGAAGCCTGCCTTCTTTACACTAAAAAAATGCTTGCCGGCGATGTAACCATAGGAATGACGCTCACCGGAGCGCTTACTCCCGCCGGGCTCGGCAAATCCGCCATCATACCTCTTATTAAATCCGGATTTATAGATTTTATCATATCTACCGGAGCAAACCTTTACCATGACGCGCATTTCGGCCTCGGTTTGAAACTGCATCAGGGCTCGCCATTCGTTGACGACACCATGCTTAGAAATGAACAGGTAGTGAGAATTTACGATATCCTTTTCGATTACACTGTATTGCTCGATACGGACTCGTTTTTCCGTCAGGTCATCAGTGAAAAAGAATTTCAATGCGAAATGTCAACCGCCGTTTTCCATAATAAAATAGGCAAATATTTAGCCGCGCGCGAAGCTCTATTAAAGATACCTGATTCATCGATACTATCGACTGCATATAAATGCGGCGTTCCCATTTACACTTCATCGCCGGGAGATTCTTCTATAGGCATGAATTTCGCTGCACTGGCCCTCGAAGGTAATAAAATGAAATTCGATATCGCAGCCGATATAAACGAAACTGCGGCCATAGTGCTTAACGCCAAACGCAGTTCGGGAAAAAGCGCGGTATTCATTCTTGGCGGCGGTTCGCCAAAAAATTTCGCTCTGCAAACCGAACCACAAATTCAGGAAGTGCTTGGCATAGACGAAAAAGGCCATGATTATTTTCTTCAAATAACCGACGCACGGCCTGATACCGGAGGATTATCCGGCGCCACTCCCTCGGAAGCCGTTTCATGGGGAAAAGTAGATCCTCAACAGCTTCCCGACACCGTTGTCGCATACGTCGATTCAACCATAGCGCTTCCTATCGTCTGCGCTTACGCTCTTTCAAGCGTAAAACCAAGAAAACTCAAAAGACTTTACGACAGGCTCGACACATTTACCCGGGCATTAAAAAAAGAATATTTAAAAATTAAAAAGTCCGGCCGGCGCTAAAATAAATCTGGCCGCGCGGCGGAAAATCACTAACATCCGCCCGCGGCCGAAACATCCACGAACTTAACTAAAAACAGATATCCGACGATTATTTCAGGACCATATATCCAGATTATTAATTTTTAATGGCGGTGATATTTTTTGAGCATATTAACACAGGATGAAATATTCGGGGCAATTAAAAAAGGAGAAATTAAAATAGAGCCTTTCACGCCGGAAGCGGTGGGTCCCGCATCTATCGATCTCAGATTAGACCGCAAATTCAGAGTATTTAAAAAGCTGCATCAAATATATAACGTAGTCGAAGAAGCCGATTATGAACAGGTAACAGACTATCTTGAAGTAGAAGACAGATTTTTACTTTTACCCGGTGAATCCGTGCTTGGAATAACGATAGAAAAAATAACCCTTGCTTCGTCTATTTGCGGCTGGCTTGAAGGCCGCTCACGTTTCGCACGGCTCGGTCTCGCCGTTCATGTTACGGCCGGTTTCATGCAGCCGGGCATTTCAAATCAACAGGTGCTCGAAATCAATAATTCATCGCCGATAGCCATGGCCTTATTTCCAGGCACCTTCATATGTCAATTCATTTTTCAGCGCTGCGTCGGAAACGCGGTATATAAAGGCCGGTTTGCATGCCAGCAAAGGCCGTAACTAAAAAAAACGAACCGCGAAACTCGAAAAAACTCTCAAATCCGCGGACGGCTGTTTTATAAAAATTAAAAAATTATGCGTTAATATTTAAAATAGCTGAAGCGCTTGATAAATTAATATTATTTTTATAAACCGATAAAGTACGTTCCACTCCGTTTAAGCCCGATGAGTTAAAACCTGTTGAAGCGGATTGAATGGAACTCTGAAAACCCGTAACTAAATTTGAATACGCATTATTCGAATAAGTAAAAACACCGCCGGAACGGTCTTTTGAATAAAGATCGGTCCCGGTTGAAAACCCGTTAACATTTTCTTCTTCTTCAGAAAAGTCGTCGCGTTTTTCTAATTCCTGGCTTATATAATCGTTAATTTCCGTCAAACTGCCTTTAGATTTTATATCTTCAGTTATTCGAGTCAACGCGCCTTTTTTTTGCTCAGCATTCATTCCGTTGGAGTTAGAAACATTTTCCCATAGCCTGCTAAAATTATTTAAAATTCCAGACCGTGAAGCGGTTCCGTTCAAACCCGATGCAGGCGCCGACATTATGGTTCCAGCGGAATCGACGAAAACCGAAGCCATAGAAATGCCAAAAGATTGAGCGGCCTGCTGCGTCTGATTCACAAATGAAGAAACCTGCTGCGAAGAATTCCGGCTTAAAACGTTAATGCTTGAAACTACAAGGCTTAAGTCAACAAAAGATTTAACATTTCCGGTTTCTACCATCGATACTCCGACGCTTAAAAATTTATCTACGGTACCCGACGTCGATATTCCGATAGCGGAAACATTAGATACAAGCCCCGTCAGAGCGGTTTTAAAAATCGCGGAATTCACGGCGCCCAGAGCGCTAACACTATCATTGAGCCCGGCGGCCGTTTGAGACGTTGAACTTATAGAAATTTTATCGGATTTATAAACAGGAACCTGAGAAGATAAATTACTACCGGAGGTTT
>CAYQWL010000093.1:0-15284 GCA_964421195.1 uncultured bacterium
AACGGTAATCCCCCGCTCACCGAGAAGAGTTTCATATTTATCCGGAAAATCATCTATGTCATCGGCTATTTTTGAAATTTCACAAAATTCACGAATTACGGATTCATCCGCCCTGGCGTCGCCGAATTTTAAATTTTCCGAAATAGTATCTGAAAATAAAAACGGCTCCTGCCGGACGTAACCTATCGAGGTTCGTAAAAAAGATAAAGGGATTTCTTTTACATTAATTCCATCTATAAATACTCCGCCTTCGCAGGCGTCTAAAAATCTCGGTATTAAATTACAGATAGTGCTTTTACCGGAACCGAGAGGCCCGGTGATAGCAAGCGTGCGTCCGGACGCCACTTCGAAAGATATGTTTTTAAGCGCAGGAATTTTTTTACCCGCGAAAGTAAAAGATACATTTTTAAATTCGATATCGCCCTTTAATGAAATCATATCGTTTCTCACGGAAACGCCGTCATCTATTTCAGGTTTTACGCATAATATTTCTTCGATACGAGCCATAGAAGCAATGCCGCGTTTATAAATATTGACTAACCAGCCGAGTCCAAAAAGAGGCCACGCAAGAAGCATAAGATAGCCGGAAAGCGCAACGAGCTCGCCTAACGAATTTGAGCCATTCATCACTCCGAGACCCCCGAAATAAAGCAAAACATTCATCGATGTACCCGATATGAAAAAAATAACGGGTTCTTCAACACCGTTCACCTTAGCCATCACTATATTATATTTTACATAATCCTTTGACATTTTTGAAAAACGCCGTATTTCATTTTTTTCCTGGCGAAATGCCTGTATGGTTCTGATGCCGGTAATATTTTCCTGAACTCGCGTGGTTAATTCCGCGAGTTTTTGCTGCATGCGTTCGTAAGTCCGTTCAATCATATCGCCTACGAAATAAATCACTATGCTCAAAAGAGGCATGGGAATAAGACAGTAAAGCGTTAACTTCCAGTTTATATAGATCATTAACGAAAGGCTTATAGTGATAAGAGCTATGGTATCTACGAAAATAAGCGCGCCTGGGCCGGCCAGGTCACGAACGGCGTTTAAATCGTTGGTGCCGCGCGATATAATCTCACCCGTCTGATTTTTAAAATAAAAGCCTGGTTCAAGTTTTAATAAATGAGAAAAGTAATCATTACGCAAATGATATTCAATGCGCCTTGCGACGCTGAATAAATTGACGCGCCATATATATCTAAAAATTCCCTGAAATATGGCGGCGCACACAATTAATAAAGAATAACTAAAAACCACGTCAAGCGTTTTTTCGACGCCCTGCGTCTTATATAAAGGTATATAATCGATGGCGTCTTTAATTATCCATGGAATGGCAAGGCCGAAAGCGTCGGTTATTACGAGCGCCGCCGCGCCCGCCAGAATTCGATATTTATATAAAAATAAATATTTTTTTATAGGCTTAAATTTATCTAAAAACATCGGTTAATTATAACATAAGCCTATCCGTCAGTCAATATAATTTCTATATCACGTCAATCAATTATACGTTTGAACAGCTTCTGAGCCTTCATATATCAAAAATAGAGATGGAAACACCTGATAATTACCGTTACGATCTTTAAACACCTTATCGTTGATATCGAAATTAAGCTTAACGCTTGCGCGGGTAGAAGATTCGAGAGAAAACTGCGTTAAATTTGCGTCATTGGTAGAAAGATATACCGTCTGATCGAGAGCGATCCTCTGCTTTTCGCCTTCATTTAATATCCTCATATAATTAATATTAAATTTCATTCTGTTATAAGAACCGACCGGAACGTCGGAAGCCATCGCTACTACTTCACCGTCTTTAATTAAATTAAGCAAATTTATTTCTTTAGGTTCCGTAAATAAAACGTATTCCTTACCGTCGGTAGAATAAATAGACATATCGGACACACTGACATACACGTCATCGGGCCTTACTTTAATAAGCGTTCCAGATGCGGTAGTATTCGACGTAGTGGAAGTGGTTTCAGTTATTACCGTACCGCTTGCACGACCCGGCGCATTTTGTCCCGGACTGTGAAGCCCGCCAGAAATTGAAGTGCTGTTAATCATTTTAACCACAATAGCGCCGTCAGATGGAACTAAATTTGAAAATCCATAAGGCGTGCCATAAGAATTACCGCAGCCGATACCGGCGAACATTAACCCGCCCGCTATCATAATCAGCGCGATTACGCTTAACACATAAGGTTTAGAGCTCTGATACATATTTTCCTCCGATTATATAATAAAATTAAAACACGCTGTGTGAATAATCTCTTAACTTTATTAAATTATCGGAATAACTTAGAAAATATATAGCGGTATTTACCGTTTTTTATTTTGATTATTTATTTTCAGAATCCACCGAAGCGGGAGAAGTTTTAACTTCTTCCCTGACTAAAAGCGTTACAAAAGCGTCAAAAAGCGAACGTATAAAATCGCCCGTTTCTTTTTCTGATTTATCGAGGCCAAATTTTATATAAACACTTTTTTCGTTTCTTTCGATAGCCATGCTTTCCTTTAGTTTTAACATTAAAAGCAAACCGTTTTTTACAAAATTAAAACGTTCCACGGCGACTTTAGTTTTATCGGGAATACTTTCAGTAAGCCTTCGGGCGTTATAAGCTATCTGACTGAAACCTTTTTCCATAAACTCCTTCGCGCTGGCTTCGCCCCGTCCGGCCGCGTCTTTAGTTAAATATACATATTTAAAAAGAATATCACGCTCTGAAGCGGCGGCATAAAATCCTTCAAGTTCAGAGAAAACCGCCTGTTCTTTATTAGTTTTAGCCATGGCGGTAGCAAATTTAGATAAAGCTTCAGGCAATTTTACAATAAGCATGAGAGTACGGTCTTTAGATTCAGGCGCAGAAAGCTGAGCGTTAAAAAAAGAATCAGATTCTATATTATTTTTTTCTTTAGAACTGATTAAAGAATTAACGATTTTTATTTCCGATAGATTACCGTAAATTAAAAATTTATCTGAAGGTATAGAAAGATAAACGTCTTCATCGAGTTTAAATAATTTTTGCGATTCCACCATTTCAAGTTTAATACCCGCTTCAGATAATTTTTTACCGATTTCTCCACTTCGGAAATATCCTTCGAATATAAAAACGCCGGCAGGATTTTTTCCGGACCTGTAACTGGCTATATCAGCGAGCACGGCCGTAAATGAATTAATATCCTTTAAAATATCGACTGAAGATAATTTTTTTATTTTTTCGATTTGATTTTTAAAATCAGCCGCCATTTTATTTTTTTGAACAAAGCCGCTGAAAGCTTTAATGTCGGCATATAAGACCGCTTTTGAACCGGCCGGGCATAATTTAAATGAATCGGGCGCGGCATTAGCCTGTGGAATATAAAATAAAACAACCAGTATAAACGCTATAAATAAAATTTTAAATAAATGCAATCTGTTCATATAAATCCCCTTCATTTTAATATTGAATCATATCATAGTTCAAGATAAAAATACATATTAATGTTACCATATTTTATCATATAAATCAACTGACATTGTATATTATATAAAAAAATATGAATCTTCAAAAATATACGAATTGATTTTTATAAACTTATTTGTTAACATACAGTATAAAATAAAACGAAAAAATATTAAGTGAATCGGGGAAGCATAATGCAAATAAATAAACGGATATTTTTTTTATTGTCATTGTTCACGGCGTTTATTTTATTTAATTTCATGGAGGGATTTATGTGTTTTTGCAATGATTACGAAAATGCTCGAATAGATATGATAGAAAAACAAATAAAAGCACGGGGCATAACAAACGAAGATGTTTTAAAGGCCATGCTCAAAATCGAACGTCATAAATTCGTTCCCGATATTATGAAACCTCTTGCATATAAAGACAGACCGCTTCCAATCGGCGAAGGCCAGACTATTTCACAGCCATATATAGTCGCTTTAATGAGCGAATTAATAATAAGCGATTCTATAAGTGGTGAAACCATATTAAAAAAAAGCGTTAAAAAAGCACCGAAAAAGCTTAAAATACTTGAAATTGGAACCGGATCCGGATATCAGGCCGCCGTGCTCGCAGCGATAGGACACGAAATATATACGATCGAAATTATCAAATCGCTCGGAAAAAACGCCAGAAAACTTCTTAAAGAATCAGGTTATGACAACGTATCAGTAAAAACAGGAGACGGATATAAAGGCTGGCCTGAAAAAGCTCCATTCGACAGAATTATCGTTACCTGTGCGCCGGGCGAAGAACCGAAAGCCCTGTTAGAACAATTAAACCCTGAAGGCGGCCGCATGATAATACCCATAGGCCCAGAAGGAGAAACCCAGAAATTAGTTTTAATCAAAAGGCGCGGCGAAGAATATATTCGTGATTTCATAACTTACGTCATGTTCGTTCCAATGATACGAGAAAAAAAATAAAATTAAGATTAATTTTTATAGTATAAACACAATTAATTTATGTTTATTTACCTGATTTGCCGCGCGATTCAGGTTCAGCATTTTTTTTTCGAGGCGCGAGCCGGCGGCGAATATCGGCATCTAAATTTCTGGCCATGGAAGATATAAACGCATCGTTCGAATTGATGACGGCCCTTAATAATAAAAGAGCTTCAGCCGGCCTGTTATCGAAATATTTACCAAGCGCCTTATTATAGAGCAGGCCCGGATCGTTTCCACAATTGGTTATACCGACTTCGGCTATGGTATCGAGCCTGTTATAATCTTTTTTTACGTTTAAATAAATATTAGATAAATTAAGATAGGAAGGCAGATGCTTGTTGTTAGCGCTTATAGCTTTCTGGTAATTTTCTATAGCCATATCATATTCGCTTTTTTCTTCATGGATCAGCGCTAAATAATAACGCGCCATATCACTTTCGCCGAATGTACCTATATATTTTTCAAAGGTTCTTCTGGCGTTTTCAGAATAATGAAGATTGTACTCTGCCATACCGAGTTTTTCATACAGCGCCGCGGCCTGTTTTGAAGATAAATTACCTTTTAAAGCAGGTTTTATTATTTCATCGAGGCCCTGATATATTTGCAATTTAAATAAAATTTCAACATAAGCCAGACGGCAATTTAAATTTTCAGGTTCCAGTTCGAGCGCGGTTTTATAATATTTTAATGCCTGATTTACATCTCCGGCGGCATCGAGCGATTCGGCATATTCAAAATTAGCGCGGGGAAGCGCGGGATCAATTTCTATTAATATCCGGGCAGTTTCAAGAGCTTCTTTATATTTTTTTAATCTTCGTAAAGCTTTACACAGGCCTATATAACTTATGTAGTGATCTGGATTCAATTGAAGCGATTTTTTATAATAATCGACAGATGAATTATAATCACCAAGCGATGCTTTAGAATTGGCAATACCGAAACATGCATAATATTCAAATTCCGGTGTTTTACAGCAGAGCGTCAAAGCTTTATCATATTCCACGAGCGCGGCCTGAAAATCGCCTTCATAATAATAGCAATCAGCCATGCCAAGCAGAGCTTCGGTGCAATCGTTTTGAAGAGAGGCGGCTATAGAGAAAGCCGCTTTCGCTTCGGCGGAACGATTAAAATGTTTTAATTCAATCTGACCTTTTAAAACACAGGCCAATACTGAAGATGAATTTTGCGACTGCCACCCTGATATAGTTTCAAGAGCTTCTTTATATTTTTCGTTTCCGATCAAGCCGCGTACTTTTTTAGAATAAACCAGTTCTATCAGCTCGATTTGCTGTGAATCGTAAACGCCGCCGCTTTTAAGTTCGCTCAACGCCTCAATGGCGGAATCATATTTAGCCGCCTCCGCCAGGCCTTTTATTGTTATGTAAATATCAGTGGAACGTTTTAACGTTGATCCCGATTCATTTAAAGCACTTTTACGAACTGTTTCGGATGGCACGGAGGAAAACATCAAAAGATATAACACATTAAAAAATACCAGAACCGTAAACAAAACTATCACGGAACCTATTACAGCCGCCGTAAGCCTGATCGAATTTTTAAACCCGTCCCCGCCGGCCGGCCATATTCGCTCTTTTAATCCGTCGAAAAATCCTTCCGCTTCTTTCAAAACTACTTTTACGCCGGCGCTTTTACCTTCCGCCACCGCTCCGTCGATGCCTTTTATGGTTTTTTCGGCGGTTTCACGGGCTTTTTTTTCAGATTCATTAAAATTCGGCACTAATTTTCTTTTTAATTCAATAACCGCAGAATCTATTTTTGATTTAATGCTTGAATCCGTCGATAACGAATACGACTCTAAAATATCAAGCGCCTGCTGATTTGCTATACTCGAAAGGGCAAATACAGCCGAATCCTGTGTCCACGGTTCTTTTGAATTTAACATATTTTTTAATTTATCGAGAATAAGAGATTTCGAAACCGTATCTTTTTCAAGATATTTATATAATGCCCTGGTAATATTGCCCTTTATACGGTTATCTTCGTGTGAAAGCAATTTCAGCATTTCTGAAATGCCTTCTTCGCTTCCAATTTCATCAAGCGCTTCTACAGCGTTAGCGATAACTCGCGTATCGGCATGAGATAAAAATGGTATTAAATAAATCTCATGCGATTTAGAACCAACTCTGCCTAATTTTTTAATGAGAGTAGCTATTATATATTTATCTTCGCATGAATTAAGTTCCGATATTAAAAATCCCGCCTGAAGATCGTCAGAGCTATCAGCGATAGATTGTATAGATTTAATTTTTTCGCGCACTTCGGCGGGAATAAAATCCTGTTTAACATCCGTAGAAGACTTAACTTCATCATAACCTTCAAGCGCTTCGCGCGCTTTTTGCTCTTCGGCCTCTATCATAGCGCGGGTAGATATTTGCGCCGAAACCGAACCAAAAGCCTTCTTGGCATAATATCGAACCGCCGGATTAACATCGTTTAATAATTTTTTAACCGCTTCAAGAACACTGATATCCGCACAATAAGTAGCTTCCTTAAGTCCCTGCTGACGGATATCGGCCGACGAGTCTGAAAGTTTTTTCAATATTTCTTTAATTTTAAGTTGTTTGGCGTTATCGTTCATAATCTGATAAAATCACTTCCGGCCTTTTATCGAGCTGATCGCTTTTTGCGCGGCCGCAGCCAGATCGGAGTTTTTGTCTTCACATTCAATGACTTTTTCAAGATGAAAAAGTGCATCATTGCGCCGGCCGCTATTATAATAAGCGAGCGCAAGGTTATAATGCGCCCAGCTGAATTGAGGATTTATACCAATCGCTTTTTTCAGTATATCTATAGCTTCTTTAAATTTTCTTAAATTCAAATAAAGATAACCAAGATTATTCATCGCAAGTATATGCTCTTTATCAAATAAAAGAGCTAATTTATATTCAGATATGGCATTTTCATATTTTTTAACTTCATCATAAAGTACGCCAAGATTATAATGCGCCGAAGCAAGAGCAGGTTCATATTCTATAGCAAGATCGAATGCCGTTTTCGCTTTTTCAAATTCTTTGCGTCCATAATAAACCAATCCGAGTTGATCATAAATAAGCGCTTCCTTAGGATGACGTGATAAAAAAGAAGTTAAAACCGCCGCGGCTTCATCATATCGCTGCTGTATATAATAAGTTTTTGCAAGATTAACCGCCGCGTTTACATAATTAGAATCTATAGTTACAGCCTCTTTAAATTGGAATTGAGCCTCTTCGAGTTTATCGAGGCTGAATAAAAACGAACCGTAATCATTTCTAACGGCGGCATAATTAGGATTACGTTTAATCGATTCAGCATATGCATCACGCGCTTCGGTCGAATTTTTAAGCCGTTCATGACATAATGCGAGGTTATAATACACTTTTGACGATTTTTCAAGATTTTTATTTCCTTTTATTTTATCAAAATATTCTATGGCCTTTAAATATTCTTTACGATAAAGACATATCAGGCCAAGTTCGTTGAGCGCATCAAAATTAGACGCATCAGAACGTATGACTTCTTCGAATATCTTACGCGCTTCATCATATTTTTTTGCGGCCGAGAGGGTCTGGGCATATACCGTTTTAAAATCGTCATCATCGGGATTGATTTCAAGGGCCTTTTTAATAGAGGTTTCAGCGTTTTGAATCGAATTAAAAAGTAAATAACAGGTGGCGAGATTATAAAAAGCTTCAGCGGAACGTGGATTTAATTCAACCGCTTTCTGAAACATTTCAATAGCCTTACTTAACGACCCCGATTTCATATAAATAAGGCCTATATTTGAATACGCTCCGTCGTTCGCCGGGGAAAGATTTATTACTTTTGTGTATTGTTCGAGAGCAAGTTCAAAATTATTTCTCAGCATATATATATTTCCAAGATTATTATAAGCGTCGGTGTAAAAAGGGTCAAATTCTATGACTTTTTTAAACATTTTTTCAGCGTCTTCAAACTTCGCGTTTTGTACATACTCGACGCCAAGCTTAAAATATTCATCGAGCGTCGAAGCACCATGCTGTTGAGCAAATGCCAGGGAAGGCTGCGAAACGATAACCGTAATAATAAGATAAATTAATACATAACACGCCTGCGAAGCGCATAAAAAATATTTAATAACGCTATAAAACCCATATTCATTGTTCATTATAACCGACCTCATTAAAAATTCATTTTTATTATTCTACATTATAAAAAAAACAATGTCAAGACTTATATTTTAAGTTTACTCAGGTAAAATATTTTAAAATTTAGAATATCTTAAAAAAAACCTTTTAATCCGCCGCTAAATTTGGTAAAATTATATATAGAAAGAGTTAACGCTTAAATTAAATTTAGAATTAATCGCAACATCTGGAGTTTTTATGTTTTACAAACAACCGCAATTTTTATCATTCAAAGTTAAATATTTAAAACCCGGCAGGCGCGCGATGAGCCTGATAGAAATATTGATAGCGCTTATTATAGGCGTTACCGCATTTTTTCCTATTATTAAACTGTTTCAGGAAGGCATTAAAGATTCTCTTCATTCATCAACCTGGACGCAGGCACGCGAGGTAGCTAAAAACAATCTTGACGCTATCCTTGCGCTTCCATTCGAAAATATAATTAGAGGCGATAACCTCGTGACTGATAACAATTCAGCAGTTTTATTTCCTCATACCGAAAAAATAAAAGGCGTTGATTTTATAGTGAACTGCAAAGTTTATGATCTGGTGCCATTATGCGGTATTTATCGTTCGACCCGGTCGGGCGGCGGCGTAACCAATCATTACTGCATATCCTCTAAACTCAAAGGCATTAGCGTTACCGTAAAGTGGCAGGGCATCGGCAAGCAGCTCGATTATTCTCTCGTAACCTTTAAATCGGATCTTCGCGACGGCACTACAACTGATATCTGGCAATGGGGATTCCCTCAATATCAGTAATTTTTTTATAAATATATTGCTAAAAGTTTTATTAGCGTTAAAGTTAAAATATAAATTACAAAGGTAATATAATAAAAGGAAACTTATATATGTTTATTTCACCTGAAAATATAATATATAAATTTAAAATAAACAGTAAAAAAAGCGGATTCGTTTTACCTTTAGTGGTAGTTTTCCTTGGCTCATTTTTTACCATGGCTACGATTTTTTATCTTTTTAATTTAAACCAGAAACCGGCAGTCGAAATTCTTGATCGTTCAGCATTTGCTGATTATCTGGCTCTTGGAATGTCAGAAATTTTAAAATTAAAAGTAAAGGAATTTCCAGAAGAATTTCGCGATACTATGAAATTAATCGAATTTATGCAAAAACAAAATCAGAATCCATGGGACGATATTTATTTATCTTATGGCGGATCGCAAAATGAAGGGCCGCATACTTTTTTCTTTCATAATTTTGTAATAAAAAAAAGTTCGTTTAATCAGGCCGCTTCCGACGCATGGGCTAACGACTCTTTAGTCAACGGCAAACCCGCGGAAGCATGGGAAGCGCACTGGAACCATCTATTTCATTTTCTTTTAACCGATGAAAATGCCCAGTACGGCGCGGGAAAAGATTTTAAAGATAACGCAGTTTTTAAAACTCATTTTAAAGACATTATATCTAAATATAACGTACTCGTCAATCTTCGCGACGTAAAACGCGATCATATCGGACTCGCTCAAACCAGCGGAGGTTCTACCGAATACATAGGAGATATTATTACCTTCAATTTCGAATCTCAATATCGCGATCTTAAAAATCATCGCACCAAACGCACGCACGTCATCACATTCAATCATACCCGTAAATTCATTAAATAATAATTATATCTAATTTATACAAACATACAAAATTTTCCTTAAAATACCACGGGTTATATTTACCGCGAATTTTCATTACATCTATTTATCAGTCAGCTTTTTTCAAGCATTTTCGATCCGTTTTTTTAGATAAGACGATGTAATTATTATTTTTTTATAGCATAAATATTTAGTGAATGACTTTCATAATCTATTACATAAAGCTCACGACCGTCGGCTGAAATATCAATAGCTCTTGGAGTTTTGCCATTAGCGAAAGTCTCGCTTACCGAATTTTGCGCATTATCGAACATCGTAATATCGCCGCTTTCAAAATTAGCAATAAAGGTATATTTACCATCACGGGTCTGAGTTATCGAATGCGGCATGGAACCTGTCGCAAAGCTTCCCATAACATTTCCGGCGGCATCGATACGGGTGACGCTTTTATCTCTATAATTAGCGCAATAGACCGCCTGACCGCCTCTATCCATGTATAAATAAACCGGCTGTTTACCCGTAACAGCCTTCATCTTTATGCTCGCAAGCGACGAAGGCATTAAAAACACTTCACCGGTACTATCTACAAGCTGCCGTGAAATAAAAACATCTGAATTATTAGTTCCTTTAACTATTGAAGTAAGCATCGGCGCTATATATTTAGATACGAGCGCATCGCCCGTCGTCAGATCGAATTTATTAACCCGGCCTTCATGAAAATCTATAGTATAATAAACGCCGCCCGTTTCATCGACGGCCGTATCTACCGGCGAACTTCCGGCCGGAAGCCGTTTTACAATTGCATCGATTGACGTATCGAACACGATAATTTCTTTAAGGCTGCGATTTACTATATATAATTTAGGATTTTGTGATACAGCCGAACTTTCGGCGAACCTGAGACGGTCGTTTTGCCCATATATGTCTAAACTGCTTACCGCATGCGTAAGAAGGTCAATAACGTATAACGAATCATAGGCAGAAACATAAGCCTTATTACCGGCTACTTTAATATCATTACCATAATAAACACCGTTTATAGTCTTTTTTAATTCACCATTTTTACAGGTTCTGAATAAAGCTTCGTCCGACGCGGTAAACACAGTGCCTTTATTTTTAAGGTAAATTTTAAAATAATAATTCGTATTTTCCGTTAAATTTTTAATTTCAACACTCGTCGAAGACGAATCGGTAATTTCAACTTCAAGCGTTGAAAGTGTATCTACGCCGGGTTTATCGCTTCTATATATTCTATACGAAGCAAAATCAGCTTCATTACAACGTTCCCATGTTAAAGTCATGGAATCGGTAGTTACCGAAACAGGAGTTTTAAAATTAATTTTAGTAAGAGCGTTATACTCAACAGAAGTGGTTGCGCATATTACATTCGAAGCAGCGGCAAGTTCAGCGGTATCAAGAACGTACAATATATAATAATAAACCGTATTGGGCGTTAAATTCGTATCATTAAAGGCGGTTTGCATTTTAGCGGTGATAGTCGTAATTTTAGGCGACATAAAAGAAACGGAAGCGGTAGTATCTCTGTAAAGTTCATAACGTAAAAAATCGTCATCGTATGATTGCGACCATGAAAGCGAAAGTGAACGTGAAGTTATCGATGCGGCTTCGTTAAGAGTAACCGCCGATGGCGGAAAGTTTTGATCTCCGGTATCGAAATACAATTCTTTAACGGATTGAGCAAGATGATTAAAGGCATCGGAGGAAATAACTCTAAAATAATGCCGGGTTCGCGGCTGAAGGCTATAAAGCTCTACGAAATGTTCGAGAACCATGTTTTTATCTTCCGCGGTAGTTTTGTCATAATTAACCGAACGGCCATATTCGACGCATGAAGTAGCGGGAACATTTGTTTTCCAGTAAATACGGCAGCTTTTGTCAGTTATTCTATCGACTATAATTGATTTTTCATCGATTATTAACTCCTGATAATGAGGGATAGCACCGCCGTCTATTGAAATTACAGGGCTTCCCACTCCGCCTCCGCCGCCCGGCCGGCATCCTCCGCAAAAAAGAAAAATCAAAAAAAATATAAGAATATATTTTTTTTTCATAAATATCTTAAATAATAAATTATTTTTTTTATTTAACATAAATATTTATCTTACCGTATCCGCTCGATTCATTTACTGAACGAATTTTTACTATGTTTATTTAATTAAACTTTTAATCAAAAATATTTTTATATATGTGAATGCTAATATTAAAAATGCCAGCAGCCGGCATCGGTAATCTTAATATCGGTAAAAAAAACGCCGGGTTTATAAAAATTATATGAAACTTTATATGAAACTTTTATATTTTTCATTGCCGCTCAAAATAAATTTTTATAAATTTTATTGTAATAAATTATATATTATGATATTATAAATAATATGATAATCGATTTTTGTTCAAAATGTTATAAACAGTTTACTACCGATGATTTCAATGCCGCCAGGTTTATAGCCTGCCCTCACTGCGCTCAAAAAACTCAGGTGTCTCCGACGGCCGCTCACGTTAAAAACACCGCAACGCCGAATTTAAATAATTCGAATGACCGCATGAACGTAAACGTTCGTGACGCCAATGGCCGTACCGCGCTTATGATAGCCGCTTTAAACGATCAGCCGGAAAAAGTAAAAGAACTTATTATAAATGGCGCAAATGTCAATATTCAAGATAATGAAGGTTATACCGCCCTTAATTATGCTTATGCCGACCATTCGTTCGAACCCGCTGAAATATTAATTAAATATGGCGCGGATTTGAATATCAAAGATAAATATGGACGAAATATTTTATTTCAAGCCATCGACGTAATTAATAACCCTGAATACATAGATAGAGTTCTTATAAAAAAAGGCGCCGATATAAACACGCAAAATATCGATGGTACTCCTTTATTACATTATGCTCTCGAACTTGCTTTAAAAGACGGGGCGAATAATGTAAAAGTAAAAATGTTATTAGCGGCGGGCGTAAATGTCAATGTATGCAATTCCAGCGGAATAAGCGCATTGAATGCCGCGATTATTCTTGGCCTCTGTGATATAGTTCCCCTTTTAATACAACATGGCGCTGAAATTAATTTAGCCGATCGAAACGAAAAAAAATTAACTCCCGTAATGACCGCAGTGATAGTTCATCACGAAACTGATCTTAAAAATAATTTCTTGTTAATAATTAATGAACTTGCGGCGCATGGCGCGGATTTTAATATTATTAGCGGCGAAGGAATGAGCGCTTTAGATTATGCGCAAAAATTTGGTTGTCCCGATATGATATCTCTTTTAATTGCGCATGGCGCGGTTTCATCTAAAAATGTTTTCGAAAATGATGCGTTGTATAACGAACATGAAATAAACACTGACGGGCCGGATATTGAAGCGCCGGAAAACCCTTCCGACGGAAATAATCTTGCCTGCCTATTCGAACGGGAGGGAAAATTTGATAGCGCATTAAAAATATATGAACAATTAAACGAAAAATTTCCTGAATATAAAAATGCATGGCGTAATCGTGGAATGCTACTTGCCCGTCAAAAAAAATATGACGACGCGTTCAAATGTCTTCAAAAAGCGGTTGCGATCGATCCCGTTTATATAATGGCTCATATGGGTTTCGGCCTGGTTTATGAAGCCATGGGCGATCACGAAATGGCGGTTTTACGTTTCGAGTATGTGCTGAAACTCGATCCATATAATACAGACGCCATGTTTAACAAAGGACTCAGTCTTTATAAGGCCGGTTGTAAAAACGAAGCGATTAAAGCCTTTTCAAAAGTAATTGAAATAAACCCATATGATAGCGAAGCCGCCGCCTTACTCGAAAAATTAAGCAACGAATAAATATATCACCTATTATTAAAATAGACATCACGGCAAGAAATATCATGATATCTATTTTTTTTATTTTTTTTACCGATATAATATACGCTTAATAACTCATGCAAGAAATATTTTTTCAATTTTTGAAAATTTATTGTATTTATTATATTTTATTAAGTCTGGCTATATATTGGTTAAATTTAAATAATTTTTACAGGTGATTGTATGAAATTTTTAAAATATTTTTTACTCGTTCTTCCAATTTTTTATTTATTATTTTGTCAGATTAAGGTAGATCATTTAAGTCTTGGAGATAAATATTTAAAAGAGGGTAGAATATCATTCGCGCGTGAGGAATATAAAAAAGCTCATACGTTAAATGGCGTCGCTGATAATATTATAAAAGACCGGCTTGAAAAACTCGAATTTATGAATCACGAAGACAAAATTCATTATAATGCCGCGCTCGAATATGATAAACTTGGAAAATTTGATGAAGCTATAAATGAATATGAAAAAGCGTTAAAAATTAATCCGCGTTCTATAAAAGCTCTCGAAGGATTAATGATCGATTTATTCAAGGCGGGCGAAAATGAAAAAGGATTACAGGTAATAAATAAATTGAGCGGGTTATCTTTTGAAAACGAATCCACTATTTATCATCGCGCGCTTTATGATTATTCGAAAGGTTATTACGAGCGATGTATCACCAGAATAGATCAAATACCCTCGATAAATAAAAAAGGAACGGCGCCCGGTGAACTTCGTGCCAGAGCTGCATCGAGACTCGCTGAACTAAAGGAAAAAAAAGATATATACGCCAGAGAATTATTTATTAAAGGTGTCAGATATATTAAAGTTAGAGATTATAAGATGGCGTCGCTTGCGTTTCAGGATTCTATAAGTAATAAAATGCCTGAAGACACAGGAAAAATACCTGACGATATTATTTATAAAAAAATACCGGTAATTGAAATTTATTCAAAAATAGGAATATATTTTAATTTAGCCGCAGCTTTTGAGCTGTCGGGAAAATTTGAAGAAGCGATTGCGGCCCTCGAAAAAATCAATGATATAAAAGATAATATCGATATAATTTATTATAAAATAGCCGAATGTTATTCCAGAATAGGAAATGAAAATGAAGCGTATAAATCTTATTTAACCGTAATGCGTATTAACGGTTCATTTCCCGATATATATAACAAGCTCGCATTTTGCGCTAAAAAAAAGGGCGATTATGAAAAATCGA
>CAYQWL010000094.1:0-15194 GCA_964421195.1 uncultured bacterium
GTATTTATCGCCGCTATTTGTTTTTTTCATAAAGGCGCATTCGAAACGCTCGAGGCACGGCTTATAGACTTTAATTTCAACAGACGGGGCCCCCTTCGCGCCGACAATAAAATTATAATAGTCGGTTTTACCGACGCCTGTATAAGCGCAATTGGAAAATGGCCGTGGAAAAGAGATATACATGCCTCCGTCATCGATAAAATCGCGGATGCCGGAGCCAGGGTAATAGCGGTCGATGTTTTATTTCAAGATCCAGGCGCGACCGCAGCCGAAGACGAAAAACTTATAAAAACATTAACGAAAAACAAAAATATCGTTTTATCCGCCGTCATAGCGCCTAAAAAAATTTATCAGGACGGCGCCTTCATCGATACCCGGCACGTTATTCTACCGTTTGGCGAACTCGCCGATAAATCCGGCGGCGCCGGTTTTATCAGCGTAAATTATGACGCATTAAATCCTGACGGCATATTAAGAAGCGCCATATTGACCGATAAAGATGAAAACGGCGGAACTTTAAATTCGTTTGCAATGAAAATCGCCGAATTAAGCGGTCTGGCAAAAATAAAAACCGATTCAGGCCAAAAATATTATATCAATTACTACGGCCCCGCCAAAACATTCGAATACCTGAGCTTTTCAAAAATTTATTCATGCGAAGTCGAATTAAACTATTTTAAAGATAAAATCGTTTTAATAGGCCCGCTTGCAACCGCTCTCGGTGATCTTCACCATACTCCATACGGTACGATGCCGGGAACCGAAGTACAGGCTAATATTTTAAATTGCGCTATTTCTTCTTCTTTTTTAAAACGGATTTCTCCTTTCACGATGTTTTTAATCTGCGCCGTCAGTATGATATTATGCGCTTATCCAATGGTTAAATACGGCGTATCATATTCCGCGGCGGCATGCGCCATTATATCGGCATTAATGATCTTTTTAAATTTTACGATGTTTTCCTATTTTAATTATATCTTCGACATAATTCCTCAATTAACGGCATTAATATCCGGATTTTTCATATCCGCCCTGTTTTTTTCATACTGCCGCCTTATACTTACCAATACGCTTTTAAATAAAAAAATACGCGAACTTAACGCGTTATATTCAATATCTAAAAATATATCGGAACTCATCAATCTCGATAAAATTCTTAAAGACGTACTTAATGAAGCGATAAGCGCTATCGGCGCACGGCGCGGTTCTTTAATGCTGATAGACGAAGACGAACAAAAACTCGAAGTAAAAGTAGCGGCCGGCATTGACGGCCCGCTGAGCAAAAAAATACTCATACCGATAGGCGAAGGAATCGCCGGACAGGTTTTTTCCGAAGCGCAGCCTATAGTATCGAATGCAATCGTTAACGACGAAAGATTTAAAAATTTTTCTGAATATAGTGAAAACGGTGTAAAATCTCAGGGCATCAATAATATACTCTGCGTTCCATTATTGATAAGCGAAAAGAAAACGATAGGCGTTATCAACATAGTCAATAAATGCGACGATTCTAATTTTAACTCCGACGATGTCAAACTTATGGAAACAATATCTCGCCACGCGGCAACTTTAATAGAAAATTCAAAATTATATAAATTAGCCACAGTCGATGGAATGACCGGCCTTTATGTTCACCGCTATTTTCAGGTGCGATTCAAAGAAGAATTTAGCCGCGCGCAACGCTATAACAAAAATATTTCCGCATTAATGACCGATATCGATCATTTTAAAAAATTCAACGACACTTATGGCCATCAATGCGGTGATATGGTTCTCGCACATGTAGCGCGCATAGTACGCGACACGATTAGAAACATAGACATAGCCGCGCGATACGGCGGCGAAGAATTTGCAGTTGCCCTTCCCGAAACCGATGCCGACGGCGCGTTCAAACTCGCCGAACGTATCCGTAAAAACGTAGAAGATTCGTCCTGCCCCACGCCAAAAGGCGATTTAAAAGTTACAATCAGCATAGGCGTCGCATGCAACCTCGCAGCCAAAAGTCCGACTCATTTAGCTCTTATCGCGTGCGCCGACAGCGCGCTTTATAAATCTAAAGAAAACGGAAGAAATCGCGTCAGCGTTTACGAAGGCGGCGGCCCGCCATTAAGCGAAGACAACGATGACGATAACAATTAATTGTCGTATAAAAAAATAAACCTTTCCGGGCTCCAAAAATAATCGATGCTATTACTTGACAGAAACGCAGGCATTATATATAATTAAATTAGATAATAAATATTTAAAAACATGCTCAATACAGCACTACATTGTTTAAAAAACTAAAATAAAATCTGAATATCGACGAACTATAACGAAAGGAGAATTTTTATGAAAATATTTTTAAATCCTTTATTTTTAAAGTTCATGAACCTTTTTATAATATTATCTTTTTCAGCAAGTTTTATCATAATAGATGCCCGGCCGGCCGAAGCTTTTTCGTTAGGCGGCATAGGAAAAGCTATTTCTGGAGCTATCGGCGGCGCAGGAAAAGCTATCTCCGGAGTTTTCGGTAAAATTACCGGCGCCATTTCAGGTATTTTCGGCGGCAGCGGAGGGGGAGGAATAATGGGCAAAATATCAGGGCTCCTCGGCCCACTCGCTTCTTCCGCGGGAAGTTTTCTCGGCAATATGGCCACTTCACTTCAAAGCACGCTCGGCTCGCTTGCCAGAGCTTTCAGCGGCATACTCGGCGGACTGCAAAACCAGGCGGGCGGACTTTTAAGCGGATTGCAGGGCATTCTCGGCAACGCGGGCAATCAGGCACAGGGACTTATAAGTAAAATAGCCGATTTCGCTAAAAATATGACCGGAAATCTTCAAAAACTTACTCAGGGCGGATTGGGTGAAATCATAAACGGTATAGCGGGAAAACTTCCCGGCGACCTCGGCAAAATAGCCGGCAATTTTGCCGATATAATTAACAAAAACGGCGGCGGATTACAGGGACTTCTCGATACGCTCGCTGGAAAAACCGGCGCCGGCGTTCAAAATATAATAGGCAATTTCCAGGGAATAATAGGCAATTTTCAAAACATGCTCGGCAACGCTAACACCGGCAATCTTCAGGGAATGTTACAGGGACTCGGCGATAAAATCCTCGGCGGAGCTAATAATTTTGTAAATAATATTCAGGGCGTTATAGCTAATCTCAAAGACGGCTTTGAAAATATGCTCGGCGGCTTACAGGCGAGTCTTCCCGGCATCGGAAATACCGTCGAAGATATAATAGGCAATGTAAAAAACGTTTTCAACGGCCAGCTCGGCAATTTCAAAGGTATTATCGAAAATATTCAAAATATTGCGGCTAATGCTCAGGGAATTTTTAAAGATGGAATTAAAGATATTTCAGGAAACTTAAAACAGCTTTTAGCCTCAGTTCAAAACATCGTTAATCCGGGAGAACTTCAGGATTTCGCTGCTCAGCTCACAGGAACCGCAAATACGATTAAAACTTCCATTATGAAAGATATCAAAGACGGCGCCGAAGTTTTTAAAACGGCAGCTGAAAACGTTAAAACCGAAATCAAGAACGCGGCCAATCAAGCGGGCGGCGCCGCCGTAGATCTCGGAAAAACTCTTGGCCGGTAATTCTATCACATAAATCGATTATATATTTTAAAATATAATATAAAATAATTAAAGAGAGAAAAATGCTTAAATCGCTGATTTCTCTCTTTAATTATTTATATAGATGTTTTCTTATTATAAATATCCATAATATAACATTTTATTTAGTTAAAATATATAAATTAAATTAAATCAACCGGCTTTAATTTAAATGCGAGTTTTAAAGCATTTATCATAGATGCAGGCGATGCTTTATTCAAACCCGCTATTTGAAAAGCGGTGCCGTGATCGGGCGAAGTGCGCACAAAGGGAAGGCCGAGCGTTACATTAACGCCGGTTTCGAAATGCAAAAGTTTAAACGGCGCAAGGCCCTGATCATGAAAAGCCGATACCACAATAGTTTTTTTTATATTTTTACACGCACGATAAAAAGCGGTGTCGGCCGGTTCCGGTCCCGATACGTTCAGAGCCGGCGTCAGCCCGATCGCCGCACGAGCTTTTTTAATCGCCGGTATAAATATTTCTTCTTCTTCATTTCCAAAAATACCGTTTTCCGATGCGTGAGGATTAACGCCTGCTACGATAATTTCAACTTCATGATTTTTAACATAAATTGAACGCATAAATTCAGCGGCATTAATTATACCGCGATACACCGATTCAATATTTAATAATTTAACCGCTGATTTTAAAGCTATATGACGGGTAATCAAAAAAAGACAGAAATGCCTGCCGTAAAAAGCCATATCTACTTTCGCCGAACCGGTATGCGCCTGAAATATTTCCGTATGGCCGCTATAATTAATTCCGGCTAATTTTAAAGCGGTTTTTGATATCGGAGCAGTAACCGCCGCCGCGGCTTTTTTTAAGTTACATAACTTAACGGCGGCTTTAATATATTCATATGACGCGAATCCTGAATAAGACGAAGCTTCGCCCGTATTTATTTTTAAACGACTTATGCCATTTACTTCGAATATATTTAATTTATCAAAATTATCGATTAAAGACATTATTTTATTAGTATTATATAAAATATCGGCGCTTCCGATAATAATAAAATTATCATAACGATAACCGTTTGTTTTTATAAGATGATTTATTGATTTTAAAACCACTTCAGGCCCGATTCCAGCCGGATCGCCCATAGTTACGGCAACCGTTTTTTCCGATTTTTTCATTTTACCGTTTCGCGCCCCTTTTCGTAAATTAAATAACTATTTATAATTTCGTTCATAAACTCCGGCTCTTTTTCTATCTGTAAATCCATCATCGCGGCGTATATTTCTATTTTTTCAAATATTCTACATTTTAATTTTACGGCGTCTTTAAAAGTCGTTAAAAGAACACCTGCGCCAGATTTTTTCATTTTTTCCACCATGGCATATTGTTCTTCGTCGCTATAGTCCTTATGATCCAAAAAACCTTCGCATAATAAATCAAATTTTTTTTCAGCCGCTTTTTCAGAAACCAGCTTGAAAAAGCCTGCATTATCGCCGAGCGCGGAAAAAGCAAATACGCGGCGGGCGCTTAATAAAGAAAAATCACATTCCATACGGCGGTTTAAATCATAAATACCCGAAAGCGCAGTCTGGCTTTTATAAAAATTACCGCCAAAACCGCCGCGAACACAAATTGATTTTATAAATTTCACTTTACGATCGTCCGTCTTTAATCCAGGCGGACATTTAGAAATTATTATGATATCGGCCGCTTTAAGCCGGCTTATTCTATCGCGAAGCATTCCGGCCGGAAAAGTAAGGCCGTTTGAAAACGGATCATTATAATCCAGAACCACCACATCTATATGTCTTTTCAAACGATAATATTGAAAAGCGTCATCGAGCAGGCAAATTCCTTTAAAATTCGTGTTTTGAAGATAATCAACCGAATCCACACGCTGTTTTGAAGTTAAAACGCGGGCCCCGCGGCAGGCATTAATAATATTACCGCCAAAAACAACGTAATATTGTGAACCGATAATATAATCCGCATTGTTTTTCAAACGTAGCGCTTCGCTTCCGCCGCCTATAAGCGCGAGCGCCTCCATATACGCTTCATCTGAACATTCACCGATAGTTTTTAAAAGCTTTTTCCCGTCGGATATTAAATTAAGCTTTTTAACAGTTCCGGAATAGCCGCGGTTTATTACAGATACTTCAATTCCCGCTTTAATAAGCGCCGACGATATTTTAACGCACAGCGGAGATTTTCCGGTACCTCCAATTTTAATATTACCGACGCTTACAATAAATAGAGATGGCGCAAAAGGTTTTAAAATATTATAAAAATATAAAAACCACTTAATATAATTAAGCGTATAATAAATAAAACCCGCGATAACCAATAACGGCCATAAAAATATCTCATAAACAGAAAAACGTGCTCCCGTCCTGAGTTTTTTTTGTATTTTAAATATAATTTTCGCGGCTTTTGCTTTAAAATCAAATTTATTTAAAGCCGGACGCATCGACGCTTCGATTAAAGCACGAACGGCCGATAATAATTTCAAATCAGTTACCGCCTTTCAGAATTTATCTTCTTTAAATACTTTATATAAAATTCTTTAAAAATTTTAACCGCCCGCTCCTCACATTCAGCACAATAAGCCGATATAATTTTTTTTATCTTAATTTTATTAATTTCCGCATATTTAAGCCTTAACAATAAACCGGCAGAATTTCCCGATATAAATTCATCAAATTCTCCTCCTCTAATGCAGAGCTGTTGAAGATTGCATGAGTCATACAGTCCGGCCACTTTATCGTCATACGAAAGTCCTATAGAAACTCCTCCGGCGCACATAGATAATATGGAAAAATGAAATCTCATTCCTGCATTTATAGCATTTTTAGCAAGTTCAGAGCATAATAAGGCGGGGTCATCGTAATAACCGTCAAAACTGATAACATTCACGCCATTTTCACCCGCCGCTTCTATTATGGCATTATTAAAATCGCAATCTATTTTTTTTTGCATGGAATAAAGTTTTATTTTATACCCGCTTTGCATACTAAAAGATAAAAGCGCGCGGGCGGCGGCCCTCGGTTCAAAACCCTTCCAGGGCCTGAGTGAAAAACCGGCCGTCATGGGCACATCTAAATTAATATCAGTTTCGGCGCTTTTCACCATGCTATCGTTTGAACCGGAACTTTTTAAAAAAACGGCATTACCAACCAGAGAACGAAGAGCGAATACGGAATCGCAAAACCCTTTTTCATCAATATGTTTTCGTATTTTTAAAGGAAGCGCAGCGGCCGATTCACGGTCACGGACATTAATATAATCCACCAGAAATAAAACGGCCGTTGAAAAAGCTTTGCGCAGAAGGTTCGAACGCATACCCGTCAATCCCTGATACAGAAGATAATTTTTAAGCCCGAAAATTTTAGCCGATAAAATAAATGAATAATAGCATAAAAACGAAAGCGGATTATAGTCCTGAAAAATCCCGCCGCCAGGCATTATAAAAGCGCCGCAATTCGTAAATGCTTTTAAATTAATTAAACTGAAAGGAATTCTGGATCTTTTAATAAAAGATATTTTTATGGCCGAATATCTTTTTTCATAATGTCCGGCATCGTATAGCATAAGATCATCAACGGCGATAACCGCTTCAAACTTCGTCTCGCCCGCGAGAGAATCGAGCATAGTTAAAAAGGCCGTCAATATAAGCTCATCGCCCATATTACCGGCCCCGAAATATCCGTATATAAATAATTTGACGGTTCCGGCGTCATGCGCCGTCAAAGTACTAAACCACATAATATAATATTTTAACGCTTTTCATTTTCTTTTTTTTGCGGCGCCGAAAAATCGACTTTAACGGGAGGCTTTTTTGATTCAGCCTTCATTTTAAACCGTTCTTCCGCTTTTTTATTTATTTCAGCGGAAACATCCGGAGGTTTTTGAGGATCATATACTAAAATTTCGATTCGACGGTTCTTTTTACGGCCTTCGACGGTTGAATTATCCGCGACAGGCCTGAAACGGCCATAACCCGCGGCCGATATCTTTTCAGGATCAAGGCCGAATTCCTCGGTCATATAACGCACCACCGCGACAGCACGGGCACACGAAAGCTCCCAGTTTGACGGATATAAAAAAGAATGTACGTTTATATTATCGGTATGACCTTCCACGCGAAAATTAAATCCCTGCTGTCCAAGATATTTTAATACAGCACATAATTTTTTTATGATCGGTATTGATTGCGGCAAAATTTCTATAGAACCAAGTTCGAACATTATATCGCCCGAAAGCACCATTTCTAAACCGCGCTGAGTAACTTTTATTTCAAGGCTCGCACTTTTAAGCTCTTCGGTAAACATCATACTCAAACGGCCAGCTATGCTTTCTAAATAAGGATCATTCACCTTATATTTAAAATTGCCTTCCTCGTCACCGCCATAGCCTTCATCTTCACCATCGCCGCCCATATCGCCAGGACTCTGCCCGCCTTTATCGCCTTTATCGCCTTCTCCGGTAGAACCGCCTTTATCGCCCTGGTTTTCACCGCCGCGATTCGCGCCTTTTTTCAAGCCGGTAATTATAGAAACTTCTCCTGTTTCAGGAACTTTTCGCTTTTTACCGATGTTCAACAAAATATCACGATGCTTAAATTTTTCACTTCCCTTATCGCCAAGAGCTCCTTTATTTCCAATCAAATCCGGATTTATAGCCTTGAGTTTTTCCATCAACTCAGCGTCAGTGCCAATATACACCGATTCGCCGGTACTATCAACCGCCGTTATATTCATAATATTACCTATGGTGGGATGTTTTCCTGTGTTTTCTATATGAGAAACTTTTTTATTCGTACCTTTTTTATAAATACCGGTAGATTCGACCAGCGGATTTGGCATTTTCTTTCCGCCCGCGACAAGCCCTGGCGTACCCGGAGTAGAAGACGCATTCGTGCCGAAAGCTTTTGACATTTCCTCCATAAACTTAGCGGCTTTTTCCTTTTCCATTAACGTCAATGCATACATAATAATAAAAAAAGCCAGAAGAAGCGTAATCATATCGGCGTATGGTAAAAGCCACCGCTCAAAATTAGCTTCGCCTTCCGGCTCTTTTTTCTTTTTACCCATTTTATTCTCCGCTTACTTACCGAGCGCCTCTATTTCATTAGGAAAATAAGTTCTTAATTTTTCTTTGATAATAGCGGTATTATCGCCGCCCTGAATCGCCAGAACACCTTCCATTATACAGTATAAAAGATTCTGTTCTTCTTTGGCGCGCTCTTTTAATTTTAACGAAATAGGCAGCCACGCAAGATTCGCCGTTGAAACTCCGAAAAAAGTGGCGATAAACGCGACCGCAACAGCTTTTCCAAGATCACCGGCGCCCTGAGTATTTCCCAGGCCTTCAAGCATGTGTATGAGACCCATAACCGTTCCAATAATGCCAAGTGTCGGAGCAAATCCGCCGGCTATGGCGAATATTTCGGAACCAACCTTTTCTTCTTCGATTTTTTGATCTATTTCAGCTTCCATTATTTTTTCAATAAGCTGAGGATCGATACCGTCAACGACAAGCTGAAGGCCTTTTCTAAAAAATAAATTTTCGACGTTATCTTTTTCATCTTCAAGAGAAAGCAAGCCTTCGCGCCTCGCTTTTTCAGCGAGCCTGAAAAGCGTTTGTAAAATCATCGAAGGATCTTCATGTTTGTATAAAATAGCCTTTTTTAAAAATTTAGGCGCCTGCCTGAAACGCTCTATAGGAAAAGCGGTCATAGTAGCGCAAAACGTTCCGCTCAATATTAAAAACATTGCGCCTATATTAATTAAAGAGCCAAGATGACCGCCTTCAACATAAAGCGATATTATAACGGTCATAACCGCGCCTACAAGGCCAAATACAGTTGTTACATCCACGCAAAATCATCCTTTTTACAATTTTATCAAACTTTTCAGGCTAATTACATTTTTTATTTATCAGCCTTTAAAATTACGAGAGCGTTTGCGATTTTACGTAATCCGCCTTTTTCAGACGGATTATTTATTACTTCGTCTTTATAAACTAAAGTCGAAGAGCCGCCGCCGTCTAATGCAATAGCGTCACTGCAGCCGCAGTCAATCATTATCTGAGCGAGTTCATCAAAATCGACGCCGCGATATCTCGAAGTACGTCCATCAGCTACCGCCATTACAAGTTCATTATCCGGCGTAACGCCTATCGCGGTACGCGGAGCGTCGCCCATTAAATAACGGCCGACTTCTTCACGGCTCTGATCAAATGTAATTTTACCATCGGTAACAAGCAGCATGCCCGAACCAAATGCATCGCGAACCTGATCCCATGGCGACATAAGGCTCTGAGTAAATAAGATTTTAGTTCCGGCTTCAGTATTTTTAAACCTGTGAAGATGGCCCTCGGAAACTACAAGTAATCCGCCTTCTTCCGGAACCGAAGCCCTGCCTTTAACTATAGCGCTAACCACTCCCGAATCATCGAATACATATCCGCAGCCGCCGTGAGGTATTTCAACCTTTTTAGAATAATCGGAAGTATATATAATTATCTCGCCGAATCCGCACTTTTTATTAATTCCGTCTATCATCGAAAAGAAATCGTTTTCAGGCCTTATTCTTCTTCTGAACTTCGGTTTGCCTATCATCACTTTATTATCGTAAGTAATTCCAAAAGTAGTTCTGGCTTTAACTATAAGCGGCGCCTGTATCGGACGGCCGTCTATCATTAAATAACCGACGGCGGCGTAGGTTTTCGCATCGAAAAACGAACCGTTTACGCCCGCGGCCGCATCATAATTTTTGCATATCTGAAGAAGCGTTCCGCGGCTTCCAAGTTTATTATGTTCCGCCAGCACTATCTTTGGCATTGCCTTACCGATATTCATATCGACTCTTATTACATTCACCGGAACATCGCCCGATGATTTTTCGAAAACCTTCCGCTCGACCGCAATGCCATATTCATCATAAACCGGAGCCCCTGTTTGTAATGATAAATTAGCTTTTTTAAAAGAAGACTTTTTATCAGCGGTCATCAATTTTTTAGCGGTATTTTTTTTAGCTTCAGTCTTTTCAGATTTTTTAACAGCCGCTTTCTTCTTAGCCGCCTGTTTGGCTAATATTTCAGTATCTATGCTTATTTCGGCCGCCGCTTCAGATGCATTCCGGCCGGACGATTCATTCACTTCCGCGGCAGGTTTAGCTTTTATTTTAAAAATTTTATTATCCGCAGCAGCCGCACCTGATAAAAAAATAGATGATATCAACACCGCCGAAACAAAAGTTTTTTTACTTAAATCTAATAATAACACTTCTGACACCCTCCTGAATACTTGAAAATTTATTATAATTTTTTTAAATTGAAATCTTTATTAAATAAATTAAAACCTTATCCATTCCATAAAAATGCCGGGCGGCACGATGGACGAGGTTATTCGGCTTCAGTAAAACCATATTGCTTACTGAATTTTCTGAGTTTTAATATAGCGCGTTCTTCTATCTGTCTTACTCTTTCGCGCGTCATTTGAAGATAATGCCCTATTTCTTCGAGCGTGCGGGGAATACCGTCATCGAGTCCGAAACGCTTTTTTATGACAACCTGTTCTTTATCGTTGAGTTCATTTAAAACCCGGGCGATCTGCCCTCGAAGCATTTGAACAAAAACCTGTTCTTCGGGACTTTTAGATTCTTTATCTTCAATAAAACTGCCCATGGTAGATTCATCATCGCCGGGACTCATATCCAGTGAAAGCGGATCAAGCATCATTTCTTTAATTTCAAGAATTTTTTGCGGTTCGCAATCCATTTCAGCCGCCAATTCTTCGACTTTAGGCTCACGTCCCAGCCTGCTAAAAAGTTTTCTGGATATTTTCTTAAATTTATTAATCAGCTCGACAATATGAACCGGCATTCTTATCAACCGCGACTGATCGGCTATCGCCCTGGTGATAGCCTGCTTAATCCACCATGTAGCATAAGTCGAAAATTTAAAGCCGAGCTTATATTCAAATTTTTCGATAGACTTTATCAAACCTATATTTCCTTCTTGAATCAAATCAAGAAACAAAATTCCACGATTGGTATATTTTTTGGCGATAGATACAACCAATCTAAGATTAGCCTGAATAAGCTTCGCGCGAGCGTCTTTATCGCCGTCTTCAATTAAAACGGCGAGTTTTTGCTCCTGATCATGCTTTAAAAGGCTCAACGGCGCTATATCTTTTAAATACAGCTTTACCATGTCATCGAAATCGAGACGTAAATCGGAACCTGACTCTGAAGCGCTCTCGTTAATAACTTCGATACCCGCCTGCTTTATCTTTCTCAAAAAACGTTTGAATATTTTTACATCGGTCATCGTTTCTGGAAAAAAATCTTTTATATATCTATAGCTGATTACGCCTTTTTCTTTCGCGAGACCAATAAATTCATCAAAACGCTCAAAACCGGCTAAAACAGAGGGTTTCTTTTTATAACCGGCGGTATGTCCGCCCATTAAATTCGAAGCAGTTTTATCTGCATCGGATTTAAAAGCCCTTTTATTTTCTGTTTTTGTTAAATCGATTTTTTTTAAAACGGGCGTCTTTTCATCGGCTTTAATTAAATCATTAACGCCGGACGATTTTTTCGTTTTCTTAACGGCATCATCATTTTTAAACTTACCGGACATTTTTTTCCTATCGGAAACAGACGTTCCGGTTTTAAGATGCCCGCTTGTTTTTTTCAGAGGCTTTTTAGCTTTATCAGCTTTGAGTTCTGATTTTTTATCTGATTTATTTTTTTTCATACTCGTTTAATCGGCATAAATTTTATTATATTAACATATATTTTTTACGGCCCGTTAAAAACTGATACTGAATACTATAATTAAATAAAATATTTTTACTTTAATACATTTATCTATCTATTAATTTATTCATTTATTAATCGTTTCATCGTTCGAACAATAAACGCCCATTTCTCTAAATTTTTTATAGCGCGCATCGAGAAGTTCAGTCTTTTTTAAATCAATTAATTTATCTAAATTATTAATTAAAGCCGATTTAACATTTTCAACCGCGCTTTTTACATCCCGATGTGCTCCTCCGGCCGGTTCGTCTATTATTTGATCGATTATTTTAAAATTATAAAGATCATCGGCCGTTAATTTTAACGCGGCGGCCGCGATAGGCGCTTTGCCGGCATCTCTGAAAAGTATCGATGCGCAGCCTTCGGGAGAAATAACCGAATAAATAGAGTATTTAAGCATAAGAATCTTATCCGCGATAGAAAGCGCGAGCGCTCCTCCGGAACCGCCTTCCCCGATTACCACGGCAATTATAGGTACGCTTATTTGAGACATTTCACGAAGACTTTCAGCTATAGCCAGCGCCTGACCGCGTTCTTCGGCTTCGATACCCGGATAAGCGCCGGGAGTATCTATAAATGTAATTATTGGCCGGCCGAATTTTTCAGCGAACTTCATCACCCGGAGCGCCTTACGATAACCTTCAGGATGCGGCATGCCGAAATTACGAAGCACTTTTTCATCGGTGGTCCGGCCTTTTTCCTGGGCGATAACAATGACCGGCCTGCCTTCAAGATAAGCCATTCCGGAAACTATCGCATGATCATCCATTATATGACGATCGCCGCACAACGGAGTAAATTCAGAAAATATCGAATTTATATAATCGCATGCAAGCGGACGATCTTTATGCCTTGCAATCAATGTTTTCTGCCATGCATCCAATCCATCGAGAAGCTGAAGCTTTTTACGCTCAAGAATTTCAACTACATCGTTAAGCTTAATTCCTTCATCTGAACTTATTTGCTTAAATTTTACAATTTGCGAATCTATTTCATTAAGCTTTTCTTCCAGCCCGATTAAATTAGTTTGTAAATTATCCGCCATATTATTCAACCGTCCTTTGCCCGTAATTTACGAAATCGAGTATAAATTCGAGCCTGCCGCGCATTTCACCGCGCGCGACTACCATATCTATAATGCCGTGTTTCAAAAGAAATTCCGCCCGCTGAAAGCCTTCGGGCAATTTTTGCCTGATAGTTTGCTCTATCACGCGCGGCCCGGCAAAACATATAAGCGCATTCGGCTCGGCTATTATTATATCGCCAAGCATCGAATAGCTCGCCGTAACGCCTCCGGTCGTCGGATCTACAAGGACCGAAACGAATATCAAACCGGCTTTAGAATGTCGCGCAAGCGCAGCTGAAGTTTTCGCCATCTGCATAAGCGAAAATATGCCTTCCTGCATTCGAGCGCCGCCGGAAGTCGATATTATTATTAAAGGAAGCTTATTTTCAGTGGCATATTCAGTAATAAGAGTTATTTTTTCACCGAGCGCCGAGCCCATCGAACCGCCCATAAAATAAAAATCCATAACGCCTATAGCGATTTTATTCTTTCCTATCATCATGGTTCCGGTTATACAGGCATCGTTAATACAAGACTTTTCACGAGCTTTTTTATACCGGTCGCTATATTTTTCGGTATCGATAAATTCTAATGGATCGAGCGAACCGATATTCGCGAATAATTCATTAAAAGTACCCGGCACGGCAAGCGAATCAATACGATCCTTCGCCGATATTTTAAAATGATAACCACATTGAGCGCAAACCCATAAATTTTTTTCGAGATCTTTTTTATAAATAACCCGCTGACAGCCCGGACATTTTTCCCATAAACCCTGAGGCACTTTCGATTTCTCTCGGTCGGGAACTAATAATTTGGAAAACCAGCCCATGTTTTTATTTCCCCCTTAAAATCTCAAAATCATATCAATGTTAATGCAACAATAAATTAAATAAATCTGAATAAACTAAAGAAATATTAACAAATAAATTAATAAATAATATACTTTTTATCCGTATAATACTTTGAAAAATCAACGCTATTTATGTAAATGCTATTTAATTCGATTATAGAATCCGCGAAGGCGGGAAGTTCGTTAGATGTAAAAAAATCGGCGGCGATTACAAAGTAATTTTTTTTCACATTCTGAGCATAATAAACGGAAGCTTTTAAATCACCGTCAATATAACAATCTATTCGTGAGCTTGATTTAAAAACAAATTTAACGGCATGCCTCGCTGAAGACTCCCAGCCTCCGATATATTCTTTTAAAGTTTCTTTCTGATTTAAATGGTTATTAAACACATACAGGCCGCTCGAATTATCCATATAATATTTTTTATCGTCTTCGTTTTCCACGGATGATTTTTTATTAACAGCCTCCGATGGAATAACATAAAAACCATCGGCTATTATCTTCCAGGCGACGGCGGAAAATTTAATTCCAAAACCGGTTTTAGGTAAAGCCGCTTCGCCGCATGCCGCCGGCTGTGCCGTAAAAAAATATATAAGGCCGTTGGCGCGGTTAAACTCAGTTCCATCATTAACCTCATCGACGAGCCTTCCTGAATAATTATAATTGCTGAGTTCAGTATATTTTTGAGAATATCTAAAAAAACATTCTATTCGCGATTCTTCGATAGTCCTGACCGGTTCTTTCGAACTTATAAATGCATACGAAGAAGCTGAATTAGAGGTAAAATCATGGGCGGAAAATTCGATACGGCCCTCAGCTGGATTAAACGCACCGCCGCTATGTTTTATATCGTAAAAATCAGACGTTAAAATTCCGC
>CAYQWL010000095.1:0-8517 GCA_964421195.1 uncultured bacterium
GCGAAGCGCTCGCTACGTTAGTCGTCAATAAACTCCGCGGCACGCTCAACTGCGTTGCCGTTAAAGCTCCAGGCTTTGGCGACAGAAGAAAAGCTATGCTCGAAGATATCGCAATACTCACCGGCGGTAAAAAAGTTTCCGAAGAGCTCGGCCTTAAACTCGAAAAAACTACCGTTGAAATGCTCGGCCGCGCAAAACGCGTTACGATCGACAAAGACAACACCACTATCGTCGGCGGTTACGGCAAAGAAACCGATATAAAAGCCAGAATCCAGCAAATTCGCGCTCAAATCGAAGACACCACTTCCGATTATGACCGTGAAAAATTACAGGAAAGACTTGCTAAACTCGTTGGCGGCGTTGCTGTAGTTAAAGTCGGCGCAGCTACCGAATCAGAAATGAAAGAAAAGAAAACAAGAATAGAAGATGCTCTCGCGGCTACCAGATCCGCTGTCGAAGAAGGCATTATCCCCGGCGGCGGCGCGTGCCTGGTTCACTGCATCCCTGTTCTCGACAAATTAAAAGCTGACACCGATGAAATGATAGGCGTAAATATCGTCCGCCGCGCGCTTGAAGAACCCCTCCGCCAGATCTCGGTAAACGGCGGTTATGAAGGCTCCGTTATAGTAGAAAAAGTTAAATCCTCTCCTAAAGGCGTGGGCTTTAACGTTCTCACCGGCAAATACGAAGATATGATCAAATCAGGTATCGTAGATCCCGCTAAAGTTACCCGTTCTGCTCTGCAAAACGCCGCTTCGATCGCGGGTATTCTTTTAACTACCGAAGTTCTCATATCCGAAAAACCGTCTGAAAAAGACAACGCTCCCGCTATGGGCGCGCACGGTCACCCCGGCATGGGCGGAATGGGCGGAATGATGTAAGCCATCGCGCCCCGAAATGATAAAGCCCTGTTAAATATAAAAACCGGGGCGCGTCCGCGCTAAGCATAAACGCGTCCCGGTTTTTATTTATCAGGTTATTTCTATTTACCGGCTTGATTATATATTTTTTTCAATCGATTACTTATGTAATAATTATTTAATCTATAATGAATTTATATGAGGTTTTATTATGCACTTAAGCGCCAGGCAACACGATATTTTACAGGCTATCGTTGAAGATTATATAAATTCAGCCGAACCGGTGGGTTCCCGAACGGTTTCTAAAAAAATAAAGATTCCGGTTTCTTCGGCAACTATTCGTAACGAAATGTCCGATCTTGAAGAAATGGGCTTAATCACACAGCAGCATCTTTCTTCCGGCAGAATCCCGACACAAAAAGGACTTCGTTTTTATATCGACTGTATAGTCGCATTAGAAAGGCTGTCTAACGAAGAATCAGAGATAATCGATAATATCAGAAAAAATTATGCGCTTAAAAAACAGCACTTAAAAGAATTAATAACTGATATCTCAAAAACCCTTTCTAACGTCATGGATTATCCAAGTATTGTTATCGCCCCTAAATTAACGAGTGAAAAATTTAAAAAAATACAATTTTTACTGCTCGACGATAAAAATATATTAATAACTCTCGTTACCTGCGGCGGCCTTATTGAATATTGTAATTTTAAAACCGAAAGTCCGCTGGTTCAGGAACGGCTGAATTCCATAGCCGCTGATTTAAATAATATGGAAAAAGGATTTACCGTTTCAGATATAAACGGCGCGCTTAACGCCCGCGCGATTATTCAAAAAAACGGCAGTTGCGAAAAGCTTAACATAGAAAATATTTTTAATGGCAGCCTTGATGACCGCATTATTCTAACCGGCACTGAAAATATACTTAAAAAACCTGAATTTCAAAATTCTGAAAAAATGAAATTATTTATAGAAATCATTAACGACAAAGAAAAAATATTAAAATTACTTACCGATGAAAAGGCGGTTAAAAACTTTATGGATGATACGATCGTGCTGATCGGCGATGAACTCGAAGACCTGCGTGATCTCAGCCTGGGGCTTGTCGCATCCGAATATAAAGATTCTGAAGATGCATGCGGCGTTCTCGGCATAATCGGACCGTCTCGAATGGAATATAGTAAAATTATTTCTTTAGTGCGCGAATTTGCCACAAGAATCAGTAAAACCCTTAAAAATAAAGGGCAATAATTAAACAGCGAGGAGATATAAATGTCAAGCGAAGTAAAATTCGAAAATTTCGAAAATTTAATAATTAAGGATAATATCACTGCCCGTATAGATACAGCAATTAATAAAATAAAAAATTTTTACACCAGCGAAGAAACTAAAAAATTAGTCGAAAGTAAAGTCGATGCAATGCAGCTCGACGATACGCAAAAAAACGAATTAAAAAATAAAACCGATATGTTTCTCAAAGCCATGACAAAAGGATTTAACCGCGATGCTTTTCGCAATCAGATAATAGCCACGATTAACGACGAACAAAAAATTAAAGAAATCACTGAAGAAGAACTGCTTGATACAATAAACAAAATTGAAACCGAAATGTCGGCTAAAAATTCGGAATTTATAGAAAATTCGATAAGAATGATATTTGAAATGGACAGGCGCGCCGCTGAAGAAGAGCAAAATACTACAAAAACACCCGATCAAATCGAACTCGAAAACCAAAAACAACTCGCCTCGGATTATTTAAATGCCCTTCAACGTATGAAAGCGGATTTCGATAATTATAAAAAACGCGTATTGCGCGAAAAAGAAGAGCACAAAACACTCGCGCTCGAATCGCTATTCTGCGATCTACTTTGCGTTATAGATAGTTTCGACGCCATCAAACCCGACTCTATAATAGATTATGACGGCGTACAAAAAATCAATAAATTATTTTTCAAAATACTCGAAAAATATCTGCTTAAAGAAATCGAAAATAACGAAGTTTTTGACGCTAATTTTCATCAGGCTTTTACTACCGAAGAACGTGATGACCTGCCCGAACACACCATTACCGAAATAATCCGTAAAGGCTATATACTCGGCGAAAAACTCATACGCCCGGCTCTCGTTAAAGTTAGCGTACATAGCGCTGATGCGCCGAAAAAAGAAGAAAATTCAAACGACGCTTCAGTAGCTGCGAAAGCCTCTGAACCCGAACGATAAAATTATGGCCTCATCAAATATACTATGGCGCAACATTTTAATGCAAATATCATTATAAATCAAGCCGCTATCTTACATTATTTTATCATTTAACGGGGCAAAATTCAAAGATTCCATAAAATGCAGGAGAGAAGGAAATATATGTCAGAAACTAAACAGGATTATTATGAACTGCTCGGCGTAAATAAAAGCGCAAGCGAAGAAGAACTTAAACAGGCATATAAAAAATTAGCGAAAAAATATCATCCCGATTTAAATCCGGGGAACAAAGAAGCGGAAGACCACTTTAAAAAAGTCAACGAAGCATTCGCAATACTATCCGACCCGCAAAAAAGAGCGGCTTACGATCAATACGGCCATGCCGCTTTTTCGCCCGAAAGCGGATTCGGCTACGGCGGCAACGGAGGATTCAGCGGATTCGGCGATTTTAGCGATATGTTCGACGGCATTTTTGAAAATTTTTTTGGCGGCTCCGGACGCTCAAAACGCCCGGCACGCGGCCGCGATATCAGTGTTAAAGTAACGCTGACACTTGAAGAAGCTTTTTCCGGATTGGAACGCGAATTAAATATTCCGAGGCTTGAAAAATGCGGCAAATGCAACGGAAGCGGAGCAACAGAAAAAACTAAACGCCAGAACTGCCCTACCTGTCACGGCCGCGGCAAGGTTCAATTTTCTCAGGGTTTTTTCACAATATCAAAAACCTGCCACAAATGCCACGGAGAGGGATTTTTCATTGAAAATCCATGCGAAGCCTGCGGCGGCAAGGGCACGGAGTCCAGAACACAGCGCCTTAAAGTTACCATTCCTCCTGGAGTCGATAACGAATCGAGGCTCCGGCTTGAGGGTGAAGGCGATTCGGCTCCACAGGGAGGCTCACCCGGCGATTTATATGTATTATTCGAAATAAAAGAACATCCGATTTTTATCAGGTACGGTGACGATCTTATATATCAGCTTCCTATCTCATTTACACAGGCCGCGCTCGGAGCTGAAATACAAATTCCAACTATCGATGGTAAAACTACTCTAAAAATTGAAAAAGGAACGCAATGCAACACGGAACTCCGTCTGCGTTCAAAAGGAATGACAAGCCTGCGTCATCGAGGAAGAGGCGATCTTATCGTAAAAGTATTCGTCGAGGTTCCGACGAATTTAAATACAAAACAGCAGGAACTGCTTTTAGAATTCGCCCGAATATCAGGCGAAAACATCGAACCCATGCGCACGGGGTTCTGGAATAAAATAAAGGAATTTTTCGCCGGAGACGGCAATTAAAATTTTTAATCTTTTAAAAATTACTCTTTCGGCGATGCAAGAATAATCTCAGCGTCGCCGATTTTTATTTTTCTTTCTTTATAAAGTCCGCCCGCGGCTTTTTTAAAAAGCGCCTTGCTCATTTGAAGGCTTTGCTTTATCGCTTCAGATGAACTTTTATCGCCAAGACGCAATACTCCGCCGTTTTCAATAATTTTTACCATTATCTCAGACTTCGCTGCTTCTATATCGTCCATAAGGCTTTTACGCAATGTAAGATCTATCTTTTTATCAGCCCTTATTTTTTTTACATAGCCTTCAAGCCTGTCGCCTATATTCAATTTTTTATATATTTCACTTTCATATATCATACCGATATACTTATTATTGATTATCGCCGAAACGCCGTTTTGCATAAAACGGCAAATCATTAAATCCACACGGTCTTTTTCCTTAAGCGCGATGTCTTTTTTTTCAAGATGCTTTTCATACTTCGTCGTAGCGATTAAACGGTCGGTTAACTTATCGAGCATAACATAAACGACACAGTTAAAACCCGGTTTCACCTCACGCTCTATTTCAGAATAAGGAAGTAATAAATGCTTTTCAAGGCCCCAGTCTAAAAAAATACCCCTGCGATTGACATCCGCCACTATAAGGCAAGCAAAATCTCCAACCTTTGCCAGCGGGCGTAATGTAGTGGCAATCAATCGATCATCGGAATCTTTATAAATAAAAACTTCGATCTCATCTTTTTCGCTCAGTCCTTCGGGCGCATATTTTATAGGAAGCAGTATATTAAAATTTTCTCCTGATGTAAGGTAAAAACCAAATTCCACCCTGTGACTGACAACAAGTTTATTATAATCCCCTATTTTTAACACTTCAGTTTTTAACTCTCTTTCAGCCGCTTAAAGCACTTATTCGTCTTTATTATGCGCCGATTATACCCGCGGATTTTTTTTACGTTCCGACTCTATAATAAACATTTCTCCAATAGCAAGAAGCCTGGCCTGGACGAAAGCCGGTTTCTCGCTTATAACCTCTTCAAAACTATCCGTAGCCGCATCAATATTGCCTTTTTTCAAATTCAAAAGTCCCGCGTAATAATGCGCCGCCGGATGTTTAGAATCAATTTTAAGCGCCGCGCTTAAAGCAGCTTCAGCTTCTTCGAGCCGCTCCGATTTATATAACGCATAACCGAGCATTATAGCCGGAACAGGGTTCACTGAAGACGCTTTATCGGCCGCAGTTTTTAAATAACCAACGGCTTCTTCGAATCTTTTTAATTCAAATAAAGCATGAGATATATTCATTAAAATATTATTATCCGAAGGTTTTTTTTCGAGCGCAGCCCTGAAATATTCTACTGCTCGATCATATTGCCTGTTATCAAGACAATCAAACCCCATTTTTTTATTTTCATCGGTCATAAAAAGCGATCTAATAAATGAAAACATAGTCTTCTCCGATATATTTATTTCAAATATTTTAACGGATCAACCGATTCCGGCTCGCCCGTTTTAGAATTAATTTTTCTTAATTCGAAATATAATCTGCAATATCCATCGGTTATTTTATCGCCGCCTATAGCCAGCTTCGAGCCTGCTTTAACGGCCGCACCTTTATTTACCAGATTTTTAGCGTTCATACCATATATAGAAAACAATCCGTTTAAATGATCGACGATAATTAAATTACCATATCCTTTCATCTGCCCTGAATAAACGACCTCACCCGCACCCGTTGATTTAACCGATGCACCCGGAGCGATTTTTATATAAATGCCTTTCGATGATGGAGAAAATTTCGACATAACGCTTCCGGCCGCCGGCCAATTCAATTTAACCGGAATGCCGCCATCGACGACCGCCGACGAATTTTCACCGGAATTTTTATCCGGCTTATCTTTAAATTTAAAATAAGAATCACGGCGCGCGGCCAAAACTTGTGGAGAACCTGGAATAAAAATTTTCTGACCGATCTTTAAAACCTTGTTTTCCGATACATCGGAATTATGCGCCTTAATAGCTTGAATTGAAATGCCGTATATATTTTTAATAGCCGTAAGAGACTGTCCGGCGGCAACTATATGTTCAAGCCCTTCACTTTCTTCATAATGCGAAACTTCACGTTTTTCATGAGAACTTTCAGAATAATATTCCCTTTCATCCCCTCTATCATGAACAGGCTCTTTTCCGGCGCCCCTTCGGCAGCCCGTCTGTGTTGATAAAACCATAATACATATCAAAAAAAGCAAAGCTTTCTTAAATATAATACCATTATTTAAAAAAATATAAGATTCATTATTTACTTTTTTCACCAGTTTGTATCCTCCTTTTAATTTGATCGATCGCATCTTCAGCTGAATTTCTAATGATAACATTACCGTCACTGAGAAGTTCAGTTAAAAGCGGTATGGTGGAATCGTTTCCGATCTTTCCGAGAAGCCGGGCAGATACGACTTTAATTATCCATAATTCATCGCTGAGCGCGCGCGATAATCCGAGCAAAAATCGAGAATCGACGGCGTCTATTAACGCGTCATAAACAAGATCGATCATTTTTGAATCGTTTTGCTGCTTAATAAATTTCAAAAGCGGCTCAAGAACCTCCGGCGTTCCTATAGAACCTAAAGCTCTTACGCAATCTTCACGCACACGTTCGGATGGATCTTCTAAAAGCGGTATTATCGAATTAATAACCTCGAATGCCTTAGTTTTACCAAGCGCTTTAACCGCATTTCCTCGAACGCAATCTTCTGAATCGCCAAGCGCGAGAGTTAAACTTTTAATTACCTGTATGGCTCCTATTTCGCCAAGCGCAAACGCAGCCGATGCGCGCTGCCATTTATCTTTTTCTTTAAGCAGCATAGTTTCTAAAGCGCCGATCATTCTAATTCCGCCGAATTTCCAGAGCGTTTTCGCCGCATTCGCTTTTACGCGATTATTCGAATCGTTCTGAAACAAAGGGTATATCAATTCGACGATTTCTTCGCCGCCAAGCACTTCGAGCGATTCGACGGCATTTGCCCGAACCCGAGCATCGGTATCTTTTAAAGCCGCTTCCACCGATTTTATATATTTTTTATCCTGCGATGCGCCGAGAATTTCTATAATCGTCGCTCTAACTTTATTTGAATCTTCCGTTTTATAACAATCGACGATAATATCAGTGCATTTTTTATCTTTAAAATGCCCGGCGGCTTTAATAGCACATACTCTTATTCCCTCAGACTTATGTTTGAAATGCATCATTAAAAGATCCGATAAATTTTGAGCTTCAAGCGCGCTGACAGCATTTATAGCTTCATATAAAACACCGTCATTTTCGCTATGCAAAGATTCTTTTAAAAAACTGATCACTTCGTCATCTATAAATTTTATTTTAGTAATCGATTTACAAATAAATAATCGAATATTATCGTCAGAAGTCGAAAAATATTTTTTCAAATTAGCCATATCGGCCGGAGTAATAAGTTTTTCAAGCGACCCCATCGCGGCCGCACGTATTTTATCGGATGAAGTTTTAAGAGAATTAATAAGAGCCGCTGTGACTTTAGGCTCAGGAAAAGAAGCCAGAGCTTCTATCGCTTTTGCTTTAATATCTTCATCGTCAATTCTGATAACCTGTATTATAGCGCCCAGAGCACGTTTATCCCCTATTTTTTTTAATGAATCAAGGCATGCGAGAGTTATCCGTTTATCTTCATTTTTTAATAAAGTTATCATTAAAGGCTCTACGTTTTGCACCAGGCCGAGCGCGCCAAAAACATTTATCACACAAAGTTTTTTAGGCGTATCTTCAGTTTTAAGCAAAATATAATTAAGCCTTTTTAATAATAAAGCGCCCTCATTACGCCACAAAATATTAGCCGCACTGACGCGAACCCTGTCATCGGCGCTGAATAAAAGCGGATATAATAAAGAAATAACACGTTCGTCATTTTTAGCTGAAATATATTTTAAAGCAAGCATCTGTACGGATGCGCTCGGATATTGAATACAGGAAGGAATTATTTGATAGACGTCGTCAAAAGTGCCAAAATCCGTTATTAATATAAATATAGCCGATTTAACCTGCTCATCGTCTTCGAGTTGAAAAAGCTGAATAAGAGTCCCGACGCATTTAATATCGCCTATACGCCTTAAAGCTTTAACTATTTCGATTTTAATCCTG
>CAYQWL010000095.1:8527-15123 GCA_964421195.1 uncultured bacterium
TGGTATCCGATTCAAACATCGTGGCAAGAAGATATTTCGTCGCTTTAGCGTTAGCGAGCACGCCAAGCGCATGCACAATATCCAGGCGCAGGGTAAAATCAGGAAGAATATCGACAAGAGCGTCAACGGCGAGTTCCGAACCGCTCTGACCGAGAAGCTTTATCGCCTCACGCCGTTCATTTACCGACTTATTCGGGCTTTTAACTTTTTCAATTACGCTTTCAACATTTATAAATGACAAAATTTACCTCTTTTTGTGACGCATAGCCATAACGGCGGAACTGCGGCTCGGCATGCTGAACGCGAACCATCGCCGAAATTATAACGGCGCGAAATAAAATAAATAAATTCTTCTATTCAAGAATTTTCGCGCTCAAATCTTCGCCTTCGATCCGCCGCAAATATTCATCACTCAACCCTAAAAGCCTTCCTATCGTTCTGGATATACAGGTAAAGCCTTTAACTGTATTTAAATCAAGCCCTTTTTTTACACGATGGCCATAAATTAAAAGCGGCACATATTCACGGGTATGATCGGTAGTTTTCTTGAATGTAGGATCGCAGCCATGATCGGCGGTTATCATCAGTACATCGTTTTCATTCATATTTTTAATAATTTCCGGAAGATGTGCGTCAAATTCCATGAGCGATTTCGCGTATCCATCCACATCGCGCCTGTGACCATATATCATATCGAAATCCACAAGATTTGTGAATATAAGACCCGTACTGAATCTTTGCATATAATCGATAGTCTTATTTATACCGTCTAAATTAGACGAAGTGGTAATATAATCGCTCAACCCCCGGCAGGCAAAAATATCATAAATTTTTCCAACGCCCGCGGTACGTATCGCCGATTCTTTCAAAAAATCAAGAAGATTTTCAGGCGGTTCGAGCGAATAATCATGGCGGCGTGAAGTTCTTTTATAAGCCCCCGGAACGCCTTCGAACGGACGGGCTATAACACGGCCGACCGCATGCTTTCCTTTAAGCAAAGAACGCGCGATTTTACAATATTCATAAAGATTTTCGACTGGAACAACGCCTTCATGAGCCGCTATTTGAAATACAGAATCCGCCGACGTATAAACTATAAGTTCGCCGGTTTTTTGATGACGCTCGCCAAGATCAGCGATTATTTGAGTACCGGAAGCCGCATAATTACCGATAGTTTTTCTTCCGGTAAGTTTTTCAAATTCTTCTATTATTTCCGGCGGAAAACCATCGGGATATCCCGGAAACTCCTGCTCTAATTTAATGCCCATCATTTCCCAGTGACCGGTAGTAGTATCTTTACCCGGCGACAGCTCTTCGAGTTTAGCATAAACACCGATTGACGAATCATTTCGCGGCAAATACGATACCGTATCTATACTAGAGATTCCTAATTTTATAAGATTATCTATTTTAAAATCTTTACATTCACGCGCTATATTAGAAAGAGTATTGGCGCCGGTATCGCCATACTGCGCGGCATCGGGCATAGCGCCGACGCCGACCGAATCCAGTACTATCAAAATCACTCTCGCTATTGATTCTTTAACCCGATTTGTCATTATTACCTCTCCTGAAAATAAATTTATCGAAGCGCGGAAACTGCAATCAAAACCCGTCCCGCCGGCTTCGTTTTTACAAGACGGCGGGACCGGTTCAAAGCTTTAAAGCTTTAGTAAAAGCTAATATCCTTTAGCTTCAGAAACCGAACCGGATACTATAGCAACCGATGCAGACGCGCCGACGCGCGTAGCGCCCGCCGCTATCATTTCACGCGCGGTTTTTAAATCCCGCACGCCGCCGGACGCTTTAACGCCCATTACAGGCCCGACGGTCCTTCGCATAAGAGCAATATCAGCCGCAGTAGCCCCGCCGCCGCCAAAACCGGTAGAAGTTTTTACAAAATGCGCTTTCGCGTTTTTTGATAACCGGCAGGCCGCCGTTTTTTCATCATCGGTAAGAAGACTGGTTTCGAGTATCACTTTCACTGTACGGCTGCCGGCGGCTTTTACCACCTGCCGTATATCTTCTTCAACAAGCTGTAAATTACCAGATTTTAAAGCTCCAATGTTTATAACCATATCTATTTCATCGGCCCCGTCTGCTATAGCCTGAACGGTTTCACAAGCCTTCGCGCTGGTGGAAGTAGCGCCCAATGGAAATCCCACTACGGTGCATACCATTACGCCGCTTTCGGCAAGCCGGTCTTTACAATACCTTACCCAGCCAGGGTTTACGCATACCGAAGCAAATTTATATTTAGCCGCTTCCGCGCAAAGCTTATCTATATCGCTCTGTTTAGCATCGGGCTTTAATAAGGTATGATCTATCATACGCGCAAGATTTTCATCAAAGCGACCGCCGGACGGATCAATACCGGGATTAGCGGATATACGCTCCGCACCGCTGTCTTTTAAAATATTAACGTCATTTTCACGTTTTATAAAACACTGACCGCATGCTATGCAGCCGGCCGGCGAAGGACATGAAGCGTTCTGCGCCAGAAAGGGACCCGCCGCCGTATCTGAACTTGAATAAATAATACCACACGCTTTTTCAAGCGCAATGCATATTTGTGAAAGCGGGGTAACGATAACGCCAAGTTCGCTTAATTTAGCTATTTTTTGATTAATTTCACGCAGCAGCACGGGCGGCGCTGCGCCTATCTGATTTAAAAGCGGTTCAGCCGAAGCTATAAGCGGCTTTTTAGAAATAATATGCCATATTAAATAATTGCACACCATCGAATCCGTATTAAGACTGGATATATGTGTAAGAGCCGAAAGCGACATAAACGGAAGCATTACTGCATCATATTTTTTCAAAAAATCACAGCGGTCGGAATATTGAAAAGATTTATAAACATTAACCGCCCGAAACTTTTGAGCAACTTCGCCGGTATCAAAAACCGACTTTGCGCCGTCTGATAATAATACATCATATTTTACGCCCGACATTTTTTCGAGTTCGCGATAAAAATCTTCACGCAAATTTGAAACACCCGTAAGCACTATAAGCAGGTTCGCGCAACGCCCGCTTCGAGGCGCAGCGGACGAAGAAGCGGCGGGAGCGGCAACCGTAGAAGATGACGTCTGCCGCCCGTCAAAGCTGCTTAATACCTCCCGCGTTATCAGATCTATTAAATTTTTATTATCCATAAGAAATTATCTCCAGCTTTAATAAAATTACGGGCCATGCCCGTTATCGGCCGTAAAAATTATTCTTCAGAAGGAAGTATTCTTTCGACGTCATCATGCGGCGAGGGAATTACATGAACTCCTATTAATTTACCGACCTTTGACGCCGCCTGAGCGCCCGCGTCGGTTGCTGCTTTAACGGCGCCCACGTCGCCTCTTACCATGCACGTTACATACCCGCCGCCGATCTGTTTCCAGCCGACCATTTCTACATTAGCCGCTTTTACCATAGCGTCGCCGGCTTCTATCATGGGAACAAGTCCGTAAGTTTCTATCATTCCAAGAGCTTTTTTCACAAAAATCATCCTTTCGCTTATTTAATTATATTTATTTTTATAATTTTTATAGTAAATTAATTATTTAAAAAAATGTTTTGTCGAAGTTTATCCAACCGTCATACGGCTTCTTTCCAACCTTCTATATCGATCGTATCGATTACTCCGACTATGACTAAATTAACCGGTATTTTATCGCGTTTTAAAACTAATCTGGCCGAACCGCCTTCTTTTAATACTAATACACGGTCGCCTTCGCCGGCATCGACGGAATCGATCGCTACCATCGGACGGCCTTTTACCTCGCCGTTTAAATCAGTTTGTTTAACCAGCATTAGTTTCAAGCCTTCAAGTTTTTTATTTTTTACGCTCGCCACTACGTTACCGAGCACTTTTGCAATAAACATACAACACCAGTTATTTTTCACGCTGTTTTTTTTGATTTCACGCCTATTTTAATTTCATCGATTATTCCGGTTATTCCAAGATCAGCGGGCGTATTAACGTCTTCAAACGCCAGAGTCGCTTCACGGCTTTCAACCATCAATACTATTTCATCACAACCGGCTCCTGTGGTATCCACAGCGATAACCGGCGGCCCTGAGGCATTAAGCTCGCAATCGAGCGGTTCTACTATTAAAAGTTTATGACCGCTTAAAGTTTCCCATTTACAGCTTGAAACAAGATTGCCGCACACGCGCCCTATTATCATTTAAACGACACCTTTATATTTTTTTGGCGCGCGGTATCGAGAGCAAGAGCTGTTACAATAGCGCCTTCAGGTATTATTAACGTTGAATTCGGTTCACATCTGGTTTTAATATATTCTTCGCTTATAAGCTCGCGAACCGGAACCTGTTGAGAGTCTTTTTCAGCCTTCACGGAAACATTCGGCGTCAAAACGCCGGAAGAGTTCGGATTTATCAACGCCATTACCCTTTCCAGAACAGATGCCACCATTTGCTGCGGCGATGAAACAGCTTCGCTCATATAGCCAAGAATTTTATCGATGCGATTTAAATGACGGCCGCCTTCAAACTTTGCCTCCAGAAACACATCGACGAGTTTTTTAGCGAGACCCGGTCCCACGACCTGAGCGCCGAGACACATAACGTTAGCGTTATTATGTTCGCGAGCGTTCCGGGTAACGAATAATTCATTACAGGTAGCCGCAAGAACTCCCGGAACACGATTGGCGCACATAGCGGAACCTATACCCGCGCCGTCTATCATTATGCCATACACGGCCTGCTTAAAAGCGACGCGCTCCGCTACTTTAAAAGCGAAATCAGGATAATCGCATGATTCACGAGATAAAGCGCCGACATCATAAACGTTATGATTGAGACTTTTTAAATATTCCACAAGCATGCATTTTAAGTCATAACCGCCATGATCAGAGCCAATAACTATGTTCATAAATAGACCCGCTTTCAATCATTATTTTATGTCTATTTGAGGAATTAATTTTTCGGTTTCCGAATGCGGTCTTGGAATAACATGCACATGCAAAAGCTCTCCGACCCTTTGCGCCGCCTGAGCGCCGGCGTCAGTAGCCGCTTTAACCGCGCCCACATCGCCTCTAACCATCGCCGTAACAAGTGCCGCACCTATCTGCACCTGGCCTACCAGAGTTACGTTTGCCGCTTTTACCATGGCGTCCGCGGCTTCGATCGAACCGATAAGACCTTTCGTCTCTACCATGCCTAATGCTTCTTTAACCATTATTAATCCCCTTTCGAATTTTACTTTTATACCTTCGGCATCCTGCCCGCCGAAATTTTATAATACAATGGAAAATACGGCGGGCTTTTTTTATTGAGTTTATTATATTATTAATTTTAAAAAAAGTCAAGCAAAAACGATTTTTTGCCTTGTAACATTGTTTTTTTTAAGGTATAATATATCAAACAGCGGTATTAACGAAGATAAAAAATCTTTATCGTTTTTTATTGAATTCAACCACTTTTTTAACGTAAACAATACGAAAAATTTACACTAATACATAAAAATTTATAAATCCGGAGGTCACAATGAACAAAAAAGACGAAACTGCGCCCGTTATAAAATCAATCTGGCCGCGCAAAGACCCATTCGCTAAAGCTGAAGAAAAAATTAAAAACGATCATCCTGACGGCGACCATGCCTCGAAAAACAATATTAATCCGCATCAGAACACCGATAAAAACAATGACGCCGAAAGCCAGGAAAGCGAAGCTGAACTTATCGAATTAAAAGCGCGTGGAAAAGCGCCTACCGTAATTAAAGTAGTCGATTTTACAGGCGCCGCTGAAGGCAATCTTCTCAAAATGACCGTATCCGTTAGAAATGGCGGTGACGCTCTTGCGCGCGACGTAAAAGTTAAATGCATCGGAAACCCTCGTTTAAGCATTATATCAAGCCCGATGGCGACGGTCGGCGATATAGTTCCACGCTCGAAATCAGTGGCGCAATTCGCTTACGGAATGCCCGATAATTACTGCGAAGAATACGCCAATTTCGCGGTAAGCGCCGAAGCCGAAAACGCAAAACCTTATTCTCAGCTTTTCACTATAAAAACTGGACGCCGGCTTTTAACCGCAACCGAAGCGATGGAAAAAATGCAGGCCGAAGCCAGAAAACAAAAAGGTGAAAAAGACGATAAAAACAAACATTAAACAATACAGTGAGGAACACATTTAGATGAAAAACATTATTTTCGCATTAATCTCGTTATTGATTCTTTTAATTATAATAGCCGCCTACCAGCTGTCAAAATTTTTCTCAGTCTCGCGCGGTGAAAAAATAGCTCGATACGATTCACCCGCTGCGGCGGTTTTAATAATGGATATGCAAAAAGATTTTTCAAAAACATCGCTTGAAATTATAGATACTGTCAACAAAGCAATCGACCATTTCACGCAAAAAAACATAACCGTCATTTATATAAAAACGCAATATGGTAAAAATGACTTTCTCCTTAATTTTATCCGTAAAAATTCTGCCGTTGAAGGTTCCGATGGCACAAACTACCTTCCTGAACTTAAAATAGCGTCACAAAATGAATTCACTAAAGACAGAATGGACGCTTTTTCAAATGAACAATTCAATGAATTTCTAATTAAAAATCGCATCGATAATTTATACA
>CAYQWL010000096.1:0-14591 GCA_964421195.1 uncultured bacterium
AGAAAAGATTTTTGCAGGCAACAAAACATAATTATGCTTTTACAATAGTATATAATCCAAATCCAGGCCAGGCTAAGCGGTTTCGGTATTATTTTTGATAATGCCGTCTATAGTTTCTTTATCGAGCAGGCCGCTTTCGATGATGATATCTTTATAATTTTTGCCGGTTTTAAAAGATTCTTTCAATATATCGGTGAGTTTTTCGTAGCCTAATTTTTCGATGAACAGGGAAGCGAGCGACCATGATTTTTCGATATATTCGCGGCAGCGGTCTTTATTTGCCTTAATTCCGGAAATGACCTTATGGGTGAAAAATTTAACTCCATCGCGCAGGAGTTCTAAATTTTCGGTAATGCAGTCGGCGACGAGGGGAAGCATGGGATTGAGTTCAAAATTACCGTCAGCGGCGGCTACTGTAAGGGCGAGATCGTTACCGATGACTTTATAATAAATTTGTTTAATGAATTCGGGGCCGACCGGGTTGACTTTAGCGGGCATGATAGTCGAGCCGGCCTGGAGCGGCGGAAGAAAAATCTCGGAAAACCCGCCTATAGGGCCGGAATCCATCAATCTAAGATCGCTTGATATTTTATTTAAGTTAACGGCGAGTGTTTTAACGATAGCGGCTACTTCGACGTAGGCGTCGAGGTTTTGAGTGGCGTCGATAAGGTTTTCGGCGCGTGCGAGGCCATAGCCGGTCAGGTAGCGTAGTTCTTCGGTAACGGCGAATCTGTATTTATTGGAGGCGCCGACTCCGGTTCCGATGGCGGTACCGCCGATATTGATCTGGCGTATGCGTTCTTCGCATTTATATAAGCGCCAGCGATCACGAGCAATAGCTTCCGCGTAAGCTCCAAATTCATGGCCAAGTGTTATTGGAACGGCGTCTTTGAGCTGGGTGCGGCCGAGTTTGAATATATCGGCGAGCTCACTTTCTTTTTGCTGTAAGGCGGTCTGAAGATCCATAACCGCGTCGGTAAGTTCGCGCAGCAGTTTTATTATGGCTATTTTAATAGCGGTAGGAAAGGTATCGTTGGTAGATTGCGACATATTGACATCTTCGAGCGGGTGTAGTTTGTCGTATTCGCCTTTTGAGAAGCCCATATATGCTAAAGCGAGATTAGCTATGACTTCGTTTAAGTTCATATTAATGGAAGTACCGGCGCCGCCCTGGATAGCGGGCAGAACAAAATCGGCGTTGTGACGGCCGCTGATTATATCGTCGCAAGCTGAGATTATGGCCGCGTATTTAGGCTTGTTCAGTTTTGATGTTTTAAAGTTAGCCGTTGCGCATGCTTTTTTAACTATCGCATAAGCGCGTATAATTTCGCTATTGACTTTTTTATAACTGATCTTAAAATTATTGAACGCCCGCTGGGTATGGACGCCGTAATTGACTTGATCGTCTATTTCAAGAATGCCGAGGAGGTCTTTTTCTTTTCTCATATAAAATCGCTTTCGATTAATTTATTTTACTTGATTAGCTATCTTAGCTACCTTAGTTATTTTAAAGTTGTTTCGTTTAAATTTTATTCATAACCGATTGTAACACTAATTCGTTAATAATTCAAGCGTCATGCTAAAAAAATAGCGGCGCGCCGCTTCCATCGTAATAAAAAGGCCGTCCATATTAAGACATGGCGGCCTTTTTTGTTATTTATATACTTTTTATTCAGTTTATTTTGTTAAATTATAAGTCCGGCCGGCCGGCGGGGTTTATGTATGTAATAATAGCCATTGGCGCACCGGGCATTGTATTATTTTTTAAGTCCGTTTCTCCAGTTACTGAGACCGTTTTTAAGATTATTAAGTCCGCCGTTTATAAATGACTGTGCGCCTTCGAGAAAATTAATGCTTGTATCCGCTACGGCCACGCCTGCATTTGTAAGAGCTTTTCCGGTTTCTTCAACGACTTTTTTTCCGGTTTCAACTACGGCTTCAGCGGCGCGTTTACCGGTATCGGCAACTGCTTCTCCGGCTTTTTTAACGGCTTCAGCGGCGTTTTTCCCGGTATTTACTACAGCTTCTCCGGCTTTTTTAGCGGTTTCCGAAGCGGCTCGAGCGGCTTCCTGAGCAGTTTTAGCGGCAGCCTCACCGGCTTTAACTACAGCTTCTCCGGCCTGTTTACCTTTCTCGGCAAGAAATGCTCCGGCTTTTTTACCGGCTTCATAAGCGGTATTAGCAGCCCATACGCCGCCGGCAACCGTAAGCGCTACAGGTATCAAAGGCGCGGCGGCGGCCAGAATCAAACCGTCTTTAACGGCCTGTTTAAGTTTTTCTTCACGTTCTTTTTCTTTAGCGAGTTCTTCTTTTTCGTTTATATTAAGAGTATCTTTATACTCAGGAACTTTTATACTAATAAAATTACCATGATATGGGCATTCAAATTTATAACTTTTTTCATCACTTTGAAGTTGAAGTGAAAAAACTTCATTTTTTGTTCCAAAAAGTTTTTTAATTTCATGAGGACAGCACACTTCGTTTTTAGAAAGGTGATTCATATCTATGAGTACACCTATATCACGCGGCAGCATCTTTTTATCATGAACAGCGACTCTGACCGCTCTTGAAACTGCACCGGCGGCGGTAATCATTTTAATCATACATTCTTTTTTTTCTTTGCTTTCTTCAGCTATTTCTTTTTTGCTCATATTATGCGGCATCGGAACTACTACTCGATTTTCAGGGTGAACGCCGCATTCGATAACTATGAATTTTTCGTAAGGCTGTTGAAGTTTAAACGAATATTCATGTTTTTTCTCACCTAAAAGACCTTTATCTTTGTGAACGCAATATATTTCATCTTTTGAAATATGATTTGCGTTGACAAGTTCTTTTGCGCTGCGGGGAAATAATTTTTTATTAGTTTGTGCCATTTTAGCATAAGTTAATGCAGCAAAAGCCAGACGATTCATACGGGTACGGCATAATTTAGCTTCGCTGGTATCAACGGCAACTAAAGTTTGAAATTTAGCTATTTTCTGATCGACTTTTTTATCCTGCGCCACGCCATTAGAACTTACAGCGCCTCCAGCGTTATCGCTCTGTTTATTTTCTGAAATATTAGAACCGCTTGTAACGCTTTTATTAACATCGCCAATGCTTGAATCCGCGGAAAAAGCAGGAATTGTATTAGCAAAAATAGAAAAAACAAATAATGTAAAAACAAAAATAATAGTAATCTTCTTTGAATTCATATAAATACCCCTTTCATTTAAATTATTCATCTTACTGTATAATAATTATACCACAGGAAAATAAAAAATGTTCCATTTTTAATTTTTTTTTTTGTAATTTAAAAAAAACGTCATTTACGCTACTTAATCATTAAAAATGGCATTTTTAAACTATAAAATTTTAAGATAAATAATTTAAATTATATTGATTTATGTTAATTTAAGTAAACTTAAGTAAATTTAAATTAATATAAAATCAAAAATTTTTATAAAATTTATCAAGTAAATTTTTAGATCTTAATTTTATTTCAAGCATTTTTATAATATTTTTTTCAATATTTCTTTTATTGAAGCGAGTATCATCGAGCATACGATCGATCTGAACAAGATGCTCACCAAGTTTTAGAACGAGAGATTTTTTATCAGCCGGGGTAAATTTATTTTGAGACAATTCTTTTTCTATTTCATCGAGCATTTTTTTTGATTCGCTATAATTAAAGTACGCTTCAAGATCATAAATCTGATCTGCGGTAATTTGTTTAACTGTTCCCTGACTTATTCTACCTGACGCACCCGCGGGAGCTTCAAATTTATTTTCAATCTTATTTTTTAATTCAACAGTTTTTAATTTCACGGATTCGAGCATATCAAAATACTGATCAAAATGTTTTAATTTATCTTTTAATTCATTTATAAAAAAACCGGTTCGTTCGATTTCTAATTCAAGCATGTCTATATATTCTTTTTTAGTTTCACGATCGATAGACTTATTACCTGCTTGTAACTCGATTTTTTCAAGCATTTTAATTGCTTTACCAACTGCCGTCTCAGAGTTTTTAGATTTTACGGCCATGATATCACGATCATTGGCATATACAGATAGATATGGCAGCAACATTACAATAAAAAAAGATACAACAACGGCAATATAAAAAAACAAACGACCGGCTTTCATAAAATCACTTCCTCCAAAAAATATACTATTTCAATAATTCATTCCATTTTTCAAGAGATTTAGAATAAGACACTATTTCATCCTTTTTAAAAAATATTGATATTTCACGTTCGGCCGATTCTGGTGAATCGGAACAATGCATTATATTATAGGTTACATACATTGCAAATTCTTTTCTGATGGTCCCCGGCGCGGCTTCCATAGGATTGGTTGCGCCAGCGAGTTTTCTCATCACTTCTATAACATTTGGACCTTCCACTACCATAGCCGCTACCGGGCCCATGGTAGTAAAACGCATAAGTGCGGGGAAAAAAGGTTTTTCTACATGTTCTTTATAATGCTCACGTGCCAATTCTTCTGATATTTTCATAAGTTTCATAGCGGCAATTTTTAAATTTTTCTTTTCAATACGTGAAATTACTTCGCCAATCAATCCTTTATCCACGCCATCCGGTTTAACCATAACAAATGTTTTTTGCATTATATCCTCCATTTTTATTTCAGACTTTATTTTCACCCGTCAGCCGTCTGTATAAAATTATCAATGTTCAGTATCAAAATAATATAATAAAAAACTAATAATAAGTTAACCTGCGACAGAAATTATTCTAAAATTACAAAGTGCCATATATTCGATCGCCGGCATCTCCGAGTCCCGGTACGATGTACCCATGGTCGTTAAGACGTTCGTCAACGGTAGCGGCATATATTTTAACGTCGGGATGATGTTCATGAAGCGCTTTAACGCCTTCGGGCGCGGCTATAATGCAAAGAAATTTTATATCTTTAGCGCCGCGTTTTTTCATCATATCGATCGCAGCGATAGCTGAGCCGCCAGTTGCAAGCATCGGATCGCATAATAAAATACTACGTTTAGAAATTGAAGCCGGTAATTTACAAAAATATTCGACAGGCTCAAAAGTATCGGGATTTCTATAAATACCTATATGTCCTACTTTCGCGAGAGGCATAAGTCTTAAAAGGCCATTGACCATTGAAACGCCTGCACGAAGAATTGGAACTATAGCGACTTTTTTTCCTTCGATTTTAAAACCGAAAGTTTTCGCCACCGGCGTTTCAACTTCGACTTCATATAAAGGAAAATCGGAAGTAGCTTCAAAACCGATAAGTGTAGATACTTCTTCGACAAGTTCACGAAAAATATTCACGCGGGTATCTTTATTACGAAGCAGGGTAATCTTATGTTTAACAAGAGGATGATCGACTACGACAAGTTTTCCTTTAGAAACGGGAGCTGTATCATTCAATTCATTATCAGCCCGTTTCACCTTATTGTCTTTCACGGTTTTAGCCGTTTTCGCGTTCATTAATTTTATCCACCCTTCTTTTATGCCGCCCGCCGGCAAATTCAACATTTAAAAAAGTTTTAACTATATCCGCCGCTATTTCGAATCCACTTATCCGCCCGCCGAGGCACAACACATTAGCATCGTTATGTTCTCTGCAAAGACGGGCTACAGTAGAATTAGTAACGCAAACGGCCCTTATCCCCTTAACTTTATTGGCGTAAATAGCCATACCCTGACCGGTACCGCATACTAAAATACCCCTGTCAAAAACTCCGGATGCGACCTTTTCGCATATTACCGCTGCAATATCAGGATAATCGCTTGAAACATCGAAGGAACCGCCAAAATCTTCAATAAAATAATCTTTTAATTCTTTTCTTATATATTCGACTAATTCATTTTTAAGCATGGCGCCGCCATGATCAGACCCTGCGGCTATCTTAAAAAACTTATTCATTAAAAAATTCCTCCGTAATATTATTATCAACGGCATAAGATTTTACTAAATTTTAAATAAATTTTCAAGTTATTTAGCGGAACATATAAAATATTCTTTGTCAATCATTCATAATTATGCTATAATAGTTTAAAATTTCATAATTTTTGCTTTTATAACGACCTGATTAACAAAAAATAACGTTCAAAATGAGGAGTTTTATTATGGTCAAAGTAACTATTAAATGGACGGAGCAAACGGAACTTGTTCACATGAAAATATATTTAAGCAAAAAAAATATTTTCGATGATCTTATTTCAAAAATATCTTTAAAAGAAATAAGAGAATTTCTCAACGATTCACTTGAAAGTGAAAATTTTTTTCATGATAAAGTTAGCGGTGAAAATATTTTAATAGGTGATATAAATGAAAACGACTTTCAAGAATTATGCGATTATTTTGATATAGAAGCTTCTTCACTTATTAAATAACCGGCATCCGTTCATATCGGGCATTTATTAAATTTATAAAATTAGCCTTATATCGTGTATTTCGATAATTTTAATTTTATATGTTATTTTATAATACATTATTTTAATTTTATTTTATAATTTCTTTTCCTTTTTCTTGATTTATTTTTTTCTTTATGTTATAATGACTTAAAATCAGCTAAATGAAATATTTAATTTTTGTTAGTGGGCATTCGCGGTCCACTTTTTCTTTTATTAAAGCTTAACGAAAGGCAATAAAAGTGATAAAAGATAATTTTAAAGAGTTAAACGAAGACGTACAACCGGCCATAAAAGAGTGCGGTTTCAGGCTCGTTGAGTTTAATTACTCATCTATAAATCACGGTCGGACCTTTATTTTAAAATTAGTTATTGATAAAATTAAAAAAAACGGCCCAAAAGATGGAATTACACATAGCGATTGCGTTAAAGTTACTAAAATCGTCGAAGAAGAAATAAACCGTCGTTTTAAAGAAAACGAATTAGACTACACTATCGAAGTATCTTCTTTCGGCCTTGGAAGGGCTTTTAGCACTATCGAAGACTATGAAGCGAACACGGGCGTCGAAATAGAAGTAAAACTGAATAAAAAAATAAACGATTTTTTTAAATTCAGTGGAATTTTAAGAGAAATTATTACAGACGAAAATGGAATGAAAGCGATAAACATTCAGTTAACGTGGGCTGGCGATAAAAAAATAGAAGACTATCTTAAAAAAAAGAAGAAAAATTCGCCGGACGTCGAATTTCCAGTTGATATGATTATACCAATTGAAGCTATTGCAAAAACTATAATAAAAATAAATTTTTAATTTTCTTCTTTTGACAATCTATTTTTTATTTCTTTTAATTTATAATTATTATTAATTTTTTCTTAAAATTTGCAATAAAATTTTTAATCGATAATTTTTATTAACATTAATAACATTAAATTTTAATTTAAATATTTTATTTACTAATAATTTAACAATTATAATATAATTAAATCAAGGAGGCCCCGATGAAACCCAATGAATTTTTCGTGGCGATCAGACAGATAATCGACGAAAAGGGCATAGCTAAAGAAATAATATATTCAGCTATTGAACAGGCTCTTATAACCGCTTATCGTAAAAAATTAGGTTCTTCAAAAGACCTGAAAGTAGTTATCGACGAAGAAAAAAAAGACATAAAAGTTTTCTGGTGCAGAACCGTTACTGACGATGGAATTTTGCAGCGCAACGGCATTCCTTTCAGTGAAGCCATTAAAATTAAACCTGACGCTAAGATAGACGAAATAATCGAAGTAGAAATTCCGCCTGAAGATATAGGGAGAATAGCTGCTCAGACCGTTAAGCAAGTTGTAATGCAAAAATTTAAAGAAGCTGAACGTGAAATTCAATTTGACGATTATATGAAGAAAAAAGGCGCTCTTGTAACCGGAACGGTACAGAAAATAGAAAAGAAAAAGGTATTAATATCACTTGGTAAGCTCGAAGCCACGCTTCCTGAAAAAGAACAAATAGGCCGTGAAACATTTAAAGTCGGTAATCCGGTTAAAGTATGTATATCCGATGTGCGCAAAGACGTCAAGGGGCTTGAAATAATAGTTACAAGATCATCGAACGATTTTTTAGAAGGCCTTTTCAGGTATTATATTCCTGAAATAAACGAAGGCATAGTTAAAATAAAAGCTTCCGTCCGTGAAGCAGGTTCGCGTTCAAAAATATCCGTAACCTGTAACGACAAAAAAATAGATCCCATAGGCGCGTGCGTCGGATTAAAAGGATCGCGAATAAAAGAAATAGTCTCCGAACTTATGGGAGAAAAAATCGACATTATACGCTGGGACGAAGACGCCTCAGTTTACTGTTCTAACGCTTTATCACCTGCTAAAGTAATATCGGTTAACCAGATAGAAGGCGGAAAAGGATTTTTAGTGGTAGTTCCTGATACACAGCTTTCTCTCGCTATAGGAAAAGACGGACAGAATGTCAGACTGGCGGCTCAGCTCACAAAATATAAAATAGATATAAAAAGCGAATCGCAATATAAAGAACACTTAAATAAAGTTATGGACGGCACAGCTTTAAGAAAAGCAGAACAGGAAACTGGAGAATTTTCTAACACCGAAGAAAAAATTAAAGACGGCACAGCCGGTGAAATTATAAATAACAATGATAATAAAATAAATAGTAACGATGATAATGAAAAATAATATAACCTTCAGGGAGGTGAGCTTATTTGAGTAATAAAAGAATACACGAATATTCGACTGAAAAAAATATAGCGAGCAAAAAAGTAATGGATGTTTTAAATTCCCTTGGTTTTGAAGTTAAATCACATTTCAAAGCCATGGATACAGCCATGATAGAAGCTTTTGAAAATTATTTAAAAAAAGAGCAAAGCGGTAGCGGTGCGGTCGAACCAAAAAAAGAAAGTGCGAAACAGCCAGAAACACCGGTAAAAAAAGCAGAACCACCCGCTCCGGCACATTCGGCCGCGCAAAAACAATCTGAAACAAAACCTGCTGTAAAAGACGAAAAATCTCAACAGCAACATATACATACGCCACCGGCGCCCGCGGTCACGCATCAGCAGCATCCACAACCGCAGCAGCCTGCACAGCAAAAACCACAGCAGCCCGTTCAGCCTCAACCACAGCATACCGAAGCACAAAGACATCATGGACACGGCACGGCGTTTAAAGAACAAATAAAACCCGCGTCCACCACGGTACAGGCGCCGGCGGAAGAAACGAAAAGCGTTACCATTGAAGGCCCTCTTTCGGTAAAAGAAGTATGCGATCTTTTTAAATTGCAGCGTATAGACGTTATAAAAAAACTCATGAATTTTGGCATAATGAATGTAAATCAGCGTCTTCCTCTCGAAGTCGTGATTAAAATAGCTGAAGAATATAAATACACTGTAAAAGTGCTTACTCCTGAAGCTGAAAGCCAGATGGCCGAGGAAGCCGACGATCATTTAAAAATGATAGCACGTCCTCCGATAGTTACTATTATGGGTCATGTCGATCATGGAAAGACATCGCTTCTTGATGCAATACGTAAAACAAACGTAGCCGACAGTGAAGACGGCGGCATCACCCAGCATATAGGCGCATATCAGGTAGATATTCCGGCTTCAAATATGAAAATAACTTTTCTCGATACTCCCGGTCATGAAGCTTTCACGCAGATGCGTGCTCATGGATCAAAAGTAACCGACGTAGCCATACTCGTAGTGTCGGCTGATGATGGAGTTCAACCGCAAACGATCGAAGCTATAGACCACGCTATAGCGGCTGAAATACCTATTATCGTTGCTATAAATAAAATAGACAAACCGGGCGCGAATATAGATAATGTTAAAAAACAGCTTGCCGAGCATGGCCTTGTTCCGGAAGATTGGGGCGGTGATACAGTCTGTGTCGAAGTATCCGCTAAGCAACGTATAAATATAGACGGTTTACTCGAAATGATACTACTCGTAGCCGAAATGCGCATGTTGAAGGCCGATCCAACACGAAAGGCCATAGGCGCGGTTATTGAATCAAGGCTCGACAAAGGATTCGGACCGGTCGCTACGATACTTGTTCAAAAAGGAACACTACATGTAGGCGATCCCGTTATAGTCGGAAGCACCTGCGGCAAAATCAGAAGCATGTCGAATAACCGCGGAGCTAAAATAAGCGGAGCGGGCCCTTCAACGCCGGTAGAAATAACCGGGCTTGAAGATGTTCCGCAGGCGGGCGATAAGTTAAAAGTAGTTTCCTCGGAAAAAGTAGCCCGCGAAATAGCGACGCACCGACAGATAGCGATGCGCGAAGAAAGAATGAAGCTCAAAAAACATATATCATTATCGGAATTGTTTTCTGAGATTCAAAATGGTAAAGTCAAAGATCTCAATATAATAATCAAAGGCGATGTTGCCGGTTCTATAATAGCGCTTTCCGACTCACTTAAAAAATTATCCAATGATAAAGTCAGAATTAATGTTATACATAACAACGTAGGCGCCATAACTGAAAACGATATATTGCTCGCCGCCGCGTCGAACGCTCTTATAATAGGCTTTAGAGTAAGACCATCCGCTTTAGCTGAAAAACTTGCTGAATCTGAAAAAGTAGATGTTAAAGTATATCGTATCATATACGATGCTATAGATCAAATACAGCAGGCTATGATAGGCATGTACGATCCGACCTATAAAGAGGTAGTTTTAGGCCGGGCCGAAGTCAGGCAGATATTTAAAATATCACATATCGGTACTATCGCCGGCTGTCAGGTAAAAGATGGAAAAATAACGAGAGATTCCACAATACGCGTTGTCCGGGATGGAATAGAAATATATGAAGGCAAGCTTAAGTCGCTTAAACGCTTTAAAGACGATGCTAAAGAAGTTACTAATGGCTTGGAATGCGGCCTTGGTATGGATAAATTTAACGACCTTAAAGAAGGCGACATACTTGAGGCTTTTGAAATGCAGGAAGTCAAGCCGTCAGAATTAAGCGGCAGCCATCACCAGCAAGCAAAAGACAATCGCCGATAAAACAAAGTGTACAGCTCGATGCTGCCGCTTTCTAACTTGAAAGCGGCGGCATTAATATAAAAACAGAGGCAGGCTAATAATATGCAGCACAGAGTCGAACGTGTCAGCGGCTTATTAATTCGCGAACTTTCGAATATAATTAAAAGCGAAGTCAAAGATCCGCGTATATCAGAATTCGTTACTATAACCGACGCTAAAGTTTCTAAAGATCTTCAAAGCGCTAGAATATATTTCAGCGTAGTAGGCGATCGCAATAAAGAAGAATCAACGGAGATAGCATTAAACGATGCGGCTAATTTTATACGCGTCAAATTAAAACCACGGCTTACCATGCGATATATTCCAACACTCAAATTTTTTCTCGACAAATCTTTCGATAACGCGGAGCGAATATACGGCATATTAAAAAAAATAGAAGATGAAAAAAAGAATTTACCATCTGACTGTCCGGAGCCCGAAGATAATCATGCGAAAAACTCTCACATAGAAGATAAAACTGAAAATCAAACAAAAAAATTATCAGAAACAGAAACTATCGAAAAGAAAGAGAGCGATAAATAAACCGTATGCTCAGAATTATCGATGAAAATTACTCGAAAATAATCGAAAAACTGAAATCTTTAAACCATATATTGATAACTTCACATATTAATCCCGATGGCGACAACATATCTTCGATAACCGCTCTTGCCGCCGGCCTTGATCAACTCGGAAAAATTACTACCATAGCGCTTGTATCACCGGTGCCGCATATTTATAAATTTCTGCCTTATACCGATAAAATAGTCGATTTTAAAAAACTCGATGAAGAAAGGCCTAATTATGATTGCGCCATAGTTTTAGATGTTGGCAGTCTAAAAAGAGTCGGTGAAACTATCGATATTAGAAAATACACCGATCTCATACTTAATATCGATCATCACGTCAAAACAGAAAATTGCGGCGATATCAGTTTCGTAGATTCATCATATTCTTCTACCGCAGAAATTATTTACAATCTTCTAATCGATATGAACGTTAAAATTACCTCTGAAATAGCCGAAACGCTTTATGCCGGCATTATGACAGATACAGGCGGCTTTCAGTTTCAAAATACGACGTCGTCAGCAATGAAAACTATTTCTGAATTAATTTCCGCCGGAGCGTCACCAGAAAAAATATCTCAAAAAATTTATTTTTCAAACCGCGCCGCAAAAATAATTTTAATGGGTAAAGTATTATCGACCATTAAATTCGATCCTGAAGGAAAAATAGGATGGATAATAGCTACCAAAGAAGTTATTGATGAATGCGGCGCCAGTTCTGACGATTTAGAAAATGTTATAAATAATCTAACTTCCATAGAAACCATAGAAGTGGCAATTTTATTTAGAGATCTTAAAGACGGAAAAATCAAACTGAGCCTTCGAGCCAGAAATAACGTCGATGTTCAAAAATTTGCGTTAAAATATCAGGGCGGCGGTCATAAAAAAGCTGCCGGCATGGTGATAGAAGCGCCGCTCGATGAGGCCGTAAATAGAATAATTTTCGAGTTCCGCGACTATATTCTTAATTACATGCATTAATCGAATCAATAATTAATTATAATTTCAACTACTGATATATAAGTTAAACATGAACGATTTATTAACGGCCGACGCGCCTGATAACTCAATTACAACCAATCAAAACCAAAATATAGTGCCCGACGGTATTTTACTCATTGATAAAATCTGCGGAATTACTTCTTTTGATGTAATAAGAAAAATCAAAGCGGCTTTTAAAAAAAGCGGGCTTAATAATGAATTGAAAAAAATCGGACACGCCGGCACTCTCGATCCGATAGCATCGGGACTTCTTATTACACTAATAAACGGTGCGACAAAACGTTCCGAAGATTTTCTCACATTGGATAAAACATACGAAGCGGAATTATTCATAGGCTGTTCGACTGATTCTTACGACGCGACGGGCATTTGTGAACATAAAATCGAGCTTGACGCCGATTATTACAAAAAACAAGAAAATATAAATAAGCTTCAGGCCGCTTTATGCTCGTTCAGGGGAGAAATATTTCAGGAACCGCCAATGTATTCAGCCATTAAAAAAAACGGGCAGCCGCTTTATAAATTAGCTCGTAAAAATATAACTATTGAACGTGAAAAAAGAAAATGCACTATATATTCGCTTGAATACGACGGGCAAAAGCCTTTATATGATGATAATTTAAAAGGGTTTAAACTCAAATATACTATTTCGTGTTCAAAAGGTACTTACATAAGATCTTTATGTCACGATATAGGCGTCTTTATCGGAATACCATGCCATATGAGTGCGCTGCGCAGAACGCAAACAGGCATTTATAAAGTAACGGATGCTCTACCGTTCGATAAAATAGAAACAGGCGGCGTCGAATGCATAATTAAAAATATTTACCGGCTACGGGAGATAAAATCATGAACGAAAAAATTACTTACAAAATATATTCTACCGGAAATAAATTACTTGACGATAAAATCGGCCAGTTAGTGAACGAATTCGCCTGTGGCGATAATATAGACATCGCTCGCGAAATAATAATTACCGGATTTAAATTATTGAATCCTGATATAAGCAGGCTCGATCTTAAAATATTAAATTCTTCGCTTAAAGAAGTTTATAAAGCATTTATGATGTTTTCAAAATACCGCGGCGTAAAAAAGGTTTCGGTATTTGGCTCGGCACGCACTAAGACCGATAATCCGAATTATAAAATAGCGCTCGAATTTTCGAATAAAATAGCCGCGCTTGGCTATATGGTCATAACTGGCGCCGGTCCTGGAATAATGCAGGCGGGTAATGAAGGCGCCGGCCCGAATAAAAGTTTTGGCGTATCGATAAGACTTCCTTTCGAATACGAACCCAATCCGCATATAGCAAAAGATAAAATTTTAAAATTTAAATATTTTTTCGCGAGAAAATTAGCGTTCGCAAAGGAAACTAACGCTATAGTTCTCTGTCACGGCGGAGTAGGCACGCTCGACGAAGGTTTCGAACTTCTAACGTTGCTTCAAACTGGAAAAAGCAACCCGCTTCCGGTCGTAATGTTAGAACCCGCCGGCGGAACTTACTGGAAAAAACTTGACGATTTTATTAAAATCGAAATGCTTGCCGAAGGTTTAATTTCTGAAGAAGATCTGGCGTTATACAAAATAGTTTACAGCGCCGATGATGCCGTTTCTGAAATATGTAATTTTTATAAAAATTATCACTCAATAAGGTTTGTAGGCGAATTATTATCAATTAGAATGCAGCGTGCGTTGCCGGATACGGCCGTCGAAGAAATCAACCGGAATTTCGTGTCAATAATAGTATCAGGCGTTATCAAACAATCTAAAGCGCTGACCGAAGAAGAAAATGAAAAAGACCTGTTGACCATGCCGCGCCTTATTTTTAATTTTAACCGGAAAAATTATGGTAAACTCCGTATGTTAATAGATGAAATAAATAAATATTAATTCAGTCGTTAATCATTAATCATTAGTCGTTTAAAAAAGTGAATATTCGTAATAAAATAAAATATTAACCTTTGATATATAATAAAATTTAATAATTAACTTTTTAATTGACTATTTACCGAAAGCGTTAGCAATCCTTTCTCCCTCCCTGAAACCCTCATTCTATCTGCAAATTGCCTGACGCTTTTTAGAAGGTTAT
>CAYQWL010000097.1:0-14342 GCA_964421195.1 uncultured bacterium
TTAGCATCGCACAATTTTACATCACTTTCATCAAAACACGCACCGGCGGCATCGGTAAACGATTCAAGGCCGTCGGTAGCGAACGCCGCAAAAACAAGATTTTTATAAATATCTTCCGAAAATTTTAAAAGCTTCATAAATTCAAGCGCAAAATGTTGACAGCGGCCGCCGCGACCGGCCGGATTTTTCACCTGAATCGGAACCTCGCCGCCAGCTATAAAAATCAAAGCGTTCCCGCGCTTTTTTTTTATAGCTAATAATGTTTTATAATAATATTCAACCGCATTCTTATCTGCCGTTAAAAATTCTTTCATAACATATATTTCAATATTAAAACGCTTTTTTAAAATTCCAGCTATCGTATTTAAATAAGAAGCATTATCGGCAATAACTTCATAGAACATACTTTTTAACCCGGCATTAGCGCCATATTCAGTACGAGCAGCGCGGACATTTTTTTCTAAAAAAGAAACGATTCCGGCTGGAACATGTATATTATATTTTTTTAATATTCTGAGCGGATCGGCGTAATTTATATCACACGGCCAGCTGGGTCCGGAAGCTATATCAGCCGGATTAGATCCAGCGGTATCGCTTATAGCGAGCGTAATTACCCTGCATTTTAGATTACTTAAAAATTTACCGCCTTTTACCGCCGATAAAGCTTTACGAACGATATTCATTTCTGATATCGGAATCGCGCTTTTAAGCATAGCCTTATTCAAAACTATCAGTTCATCAAATTCAACGCCCGGTAAAGGTATTTCAAAAAACGATGAACCGCCGCCCGAAACAAGAAATATTAATAAATCACCGCATCCCGCGGAAAGGGCCGATTCAAGCAACCGCTTTGAATTAATAAGCGTATCTATACACGGCAACGGATGCGATGATTTTAAAATAAAAATTCGGCCGCCGATTACAGCCGGTCTATAAGATAATAAAATTCCAGATTCGATGCGTTTCCCAAGAACCGAATAAATACCCAAAGCCATTTCATTGACGCACTTTCCGGTTCCGTATATAAACACCTTTCCGCCATTAAGCGGAACGGCTCTGCCACAAACAGTCAAAACATCGGCGGATAAATCATATATAAGCGAATCCGATACTTTTTGCGACGGACAAAAAGCTTTAAGTGAAGATTTTACCGCATCTACAACTATATTTTTATTTATATCCGCCTTTAAATTCAAAATTCCACCATTCATTTAACGATTAATCATTAAAAACTAACGACTAACGACTGACCGCTTCTACCCCGCCGCCGGAAATCGGTTTCAAAGAATCAAGTATAGCGCGGCCGCCCTGATCTAAAACATCATTAGCCAGTTCAAAACCGACGATCACATTTTTAAAACCGACGCGCGTCGAAGAAACCATACGACGGCCATCAGGCGTATAAACGGCAGCGGTTATATGAAAACTACCATCAGATAGAGTTTCACAATATATCCCAACCGGTGCATGACAGCCGGCATTCATACGCGCAAGCACGGTCCGTTCAGCCTCTATTTCGAGAAAAGACTTTTTATCGTTAAGGCATTTAACAAGTTCGTTCACCGATTTATCGTTACGCCGCGTTTCTATCGTTAACGCACCCTGACCGCAAGCTGGAATCATCATGCGATCGTCTATGACCTGCGCACATAAATCAGTCAAATGCATTCTTTCAAGTGAAGCATAAGCAAGAATAATCGCATCATAACCGCCTGATTCAAGTCTGGCAAGTCTGGTATCTACATTACCGCGCAAAAATTTTATATTAAAATCCGGCCGGATATTTAAAAGCTGCGACGCACGCCGAACACTTGAAGTACCAATAACCGCGCCTTTAGCGAGATCGACCAACCGTTTTTTACCGCGCGATATTAAAGCGTCAAACGGACTGTCGCGCTTTAAAACCGCGCTTATATGCAGCTGTGAAGGTAGTAACGCCGGAAGGTCCTTCGCATTATGAACGGCCATGTCCGCGCGTCCTTCAATAATTTCTTTTTCAATATCTTTAACGAATAAACCCTTTCCGCCAGAATCCGAAAGCGGCAAATCGAGAATCTTATCGCCCCCGGTAACTACTTCAAGAAGTTCATATTCATTTTGCGGATACGCGGCTGAAAGAAGCGCTCTGACATGCTCCGCCTGAATTAAAGCGAGCTTGCTTTTTCGAGTGGCGATAACTATTTTTGACATCGATATCATTCTCCATAATTTTATTTTTCTATATAACGCTTTTTTATATTTGAAATATCCACGCCTTCAATTCTCAATAATTTTTCTTTTATATCTACGCCGCCGGTAAACCCGCCAATGTACCCGTCAGAACGAATTATCCTGTGGCATGGAACTATTATCGGCAGAGGATTTTTAGACAGCGCTCCGCCCGCGGCCCTTACCGCGGCAATATTTCCCGTTAAAATCGCGAGCTGCTTATATGAAATCACTTCGCCATATTTTATATCAGCTAAAACCGGCCATATACGCTTTTGAAACTCAGTACCAACCGTAAATTTATAAGGTTGATTAAATTTTTTCAACCGCCCGGCAAAATAATCTTCAAGCTCTTTTATAAAAAAATTATCCGCTTTAATGAAATATTTACCCATTTCACTTTTCGAAAGTCCGAATCCATTAATATAAATTCTGGTTAAAACACCGTTTTCAAAATCGCAAAAAATCTTTAAAAACGGCCCTAAAAATAAAATATGCTCTATATGCTTAAATTTCAAAAAAATATGCCTCCAGGTTCAACATTATCGTTCGATATAACGGTAAATACGCTAAGTATGCCTTTAAAAATTATAAATAATCAATATTTTCTATAAATTTTTATAAATCATAATAAAAATAAAATTTTTAAAAACAATGCTTAAATAAACTTATAATTAACCTGGAAAAGAAGCGGGCCGTTGAAATATGCGAAGGCCAAACTCCGGAGCCGCGGCGATTAGATGCTCTATTAAACGGGCCTGAACCGATTCATAAGCGGCCCATTCAGTTTTTTTACAAAAAGCATAAATCTCAAGCGGCAATCCATATTCAGACGGTTGAAGCTGACGCGCCATAATATACATGCTCGAATCTATATCCGGATGCGCTTTTAAATAGTTATAAACATACTTCCGGAATATACCCATGTTAGTAACTCGTAAAAAAGAAGAATGAACGCTATTATCACCACAACTGTCATTATCGGTATCCCCGACGCTATCGCCGTCATCAACTATAATTTTATTCGTATATTTATGCAATTCCTCTTCCTCACAAAAATGAACGCTGGTCATATCTATAAATATGGCCCTTTTTATTCTGCGCCCGCCCGCCATAAACATGCCGCGCCAATTTTTAAACGATTCAGATATCATGCAATATACCGGTATCATCGTAAAACTTTTATCCCAGTTCTGCACCTTTACGGTATTAAGAGTTATTTCTATAACTTCACCATCGGCTCCATATTCGGGCATTTCAATCCAATCGCCTATATGGAGCATTTTATTTACTGAAAGCTGTATTCCAGCGCTAAGCCCCATTATAGTATCTTTGAATATCACCATTAAAACCGCCGTCATAGCTCCTATTCCGCTTAATAGAGTCCACGGAGACTTCTCGACGATTATACCTATCGAAATAATAACACAAACTATTATACCGAAAATTTTTAACACCTGAAGATAATTTGTAACCGGCTTTTCTTTTGATACTTCATAATTTTTATATATACATTCAGCGGAATCGACCACCCGTTCGAAAGCAATATAAGCTATAACCGTCATATAAATCATGGCAAATTTATATAAAAATTCACGCCAAAAAGGAAATTCACCCACAAAAAAGATTACAACCAGCGCTGGCGCTATATGTGAAAAAGCGCCAAAAGCTTTATTTTCATAAAAAATATCATCCCATCTGTTCTGGCTCTTTATGACCAGCCTGTAAACAAACTTAGTTATAAGCTTTTTCGCCGCATAATTAGAAAACCAGCAAAAAAACAACATAATAATACATAAAACACCGACGCTAATATAAGTCGAACTTTTAATATCAAGACCTGAATAAATCAATGAATTAAATATATAATTATACATTAAACACTAAACACTCCCATAATAATTAAATACCGGGCGATAAAAACAATAACTACAAAATAATATGTAACAAATAATATCATTAGCGGCATTACAAACGACGCCACGCCTTACATGCTTTACATATTATAAACCCGCATACCGGGTATAATTATATCAAAAATAACATACACCTTCAATATTTATCTGTTATTTATATATTATTTATTTAAAAATCAAAAAAAATAATTTTATATTATTATTTAATTCTTTAAAAAATAATAATTTATAAAGATATGTAAAAATATTTGAGGAACATGGATTATCATGATATATAAAAAATACGAATTTATATATGCATATATCTTTCATTTTATATTTTTTATTATATTTTTTATACTTCACCGAAAAAATCGGAGCAATATATCAGTTCATTACGCCGTTAATATTTTAATTTTTTTTGCATTTTTATGTTTTTCTTTATTTTATACGCCATGCGCCGAAGCGGGACATTCATATAAAATAAGCGGATATATAAGAGGCTTAAGCGGGGAACATAAAGTATATGTGAGCATCTATGCAAATGAAGTTAATTTCGAAGAAGGATTAGCATTTAAAAACTTTATTATAAGAACCGATAAAATTAAAGAAGGCAAAGCTGAATATTTTTTTATAGTTCCTGAAGGCCGTTATTTAATAATGACATTTGAAGATAAAAACGACGACGGAAAATTAAATTACGGAGGTTTCTTTAATTCACCTCAAGAACCTTATGGTTATTACAAAAAATTCAGGCCGTTTCTAAACGCACCGTCTTTTTACAGACTCAACTTTAAATTAAATAAAAATATAATAAATGCCAATATCAACCTCATTAACGGAATTAACTCAATTAAAAAATAATATTTATTAATATAAATTATATAAAAGATAAATCTTTTTCTTGACATAAAAAATAATGTATGATATAATGTCTTTACTGTTAAACCAGTGTTGCCTGGGTGGTGGAACTGGTAGACACAGCGGACTTAAAATCCGTTGGGGTTTGGCCCCGTGCCGGTTCAATTCCGGCCCTAGGCATTTACGACGCGGGATGGAGCAGCTGGTAGCTCGTCGGGCTCATAACCCGAAGGCCGCAGGTTCAAATCCTGCTCCCGCTATTCAAATTAAAGCTCGGGAAAACTTTTGTTAACTCGAGCTTTAATTATAAAGTAAGGCGAAGTAGCTCAGGTGGTTAGAGCACACGGTTCATAACCGTGTTGTCGTGGGTTCGAGTCCCTCCTTCGCTATTATAAATTATCTTAAAGAATAAACATCGACGCTCTTATTCATCGTGATTAAGAGCGTTTTTTACTAAGACGGTTTATTGCCTGTTAAACATATTCACGCCGGATTTCGGTCTGTTATTATAAAACACCGGAGGTTTATAATGAAAGCTAAAATTTGCCCGCAATGCCTTAATAATATAATAATGGATAAACTAACGGTTAAAGATATCATTATTGACGTTTGCCCGCAATGCAAAGGCGTTTATTACGACCGCGGCGAAATGAAAAAAATCCTTGCCGGTTCGCTTGACGCAGAAACTATTCTTTCAAGGCTTCCTTACGATAATTCAAATTTTATATGCCCCGCCTGCTCGATTAATATGGACAGGATATGCGCTCAAAAAGGCAATTTAACATACGAACTTTATTTTTGCCGCTCATGCCTGGCTACTTTTCTTAAAAATGAAGAATTAATAAAAATTAAAAAAACGTTAAGCGCCACGACATTCAGACCGCCCTCGGCGCTGAGACCAAAAACTATAATCGAAACAACTTTTATTCATGGCCCCACACGTTCACCGGCAGGCAATCGCAACGAAGAAACGATCAAAAAAGCGGAAATAAAAATACAGCCGGAAAATAAAAATCACATTATCGCAAATCAGAAACCGGCTGTAGAAACCGGCCAACAATACAACCGCCCGCAATCTACATATACCGGATACGCCGATACCGCAAAAGCATCTCTTTATACAAAATCGGGCGGCGTATCTTTTACCGTTGAAGAAGAAAGAAATGCGCTTGAACACTATAAAAACATCAATTACGAATATGCCGCCGAATACGAAACTCTTTCCGGGCCGGAATATCTTTTCTGTTTTTTATCAAACCTGCCGGTTGAAGTATATAATCCAAGATATTATTTTCCAATGGTTCTTATTTTAATAATAATCGCAAATACAGTTGTATATGCCGTTACGTTTATGCTTTTATCCGCGGTCTCAACACATCCCGGCGACAGTTCATTAAACGCTTTAAGAAGTTTTTATACCATGCTCGGCGTTATTCCCACCGAATTTATTTCATTTAAATGGCTCATGAATTTAATAAGCTATCAATTCCTCCATGCAGGTTTCATGCATTTCGCCGTTAATATGTATTTTTTATGGGTATTCGGTGATAACGTATGCGATATTTTTTACGACCGAAAAGAAACGATTGACCGTGAAGTCAGTTTCCTCTCATTTTATTTATTAACGGGCATAATCAGCGGCATAATCCACTGTTTTATTTACCGCGGATTCGATAGTCCACTGGTAGGCGCTTCCGGCGCTGTCGCCGGTATAATGGGGGCTTATATGCGGCTGTTCCCATACGCTAAATTTTATCAAATATTCTTATTTTATCCATTTAAAATTCCCGCTATTTATTACATAGGATTATGGATCATAGGTCAGATATTTATAGCGTTATCTTTAGGCATACAATCAAGCGTCTCATGGCCCGGACATCTCGGCGGCTTTCTCGCGGGTTATATTTTAATTTCTTACTTTATCCCTTACTCGCCTGAAGAAATAACGCCTGAAAGTTAGAGTAATTTTAACGATATGCAGCATTTATTTTATTCTTCAACCCGTTTTTTCTCTAATTTATTCAGAGCATTTAAAAACCGCAATTATCGTTATTTCTTTTTCGGCCATGGTATATCGCTTATAGGCACATGGATGCAGCAGGTCGCTTTAAGCTGGTATGTTTACAGAATAACCGGTTCCTCGTTTCTCCTCGGTATAACCGGATTTGCCGGTTACATTCCCTCTTTTTTTCTGACTCCAATTTCAGGATTTCTTGCCGACCGCTTTAACCGGCACCATTTACTGTTAGTAACGCAAACCTGCTCGATGATACAGGCATTTTCACTTACAATAACCGTTTATAAATACGAAGGCGAAATATGGCGCGCCATACTTCTTACCTTCACGCTCGGCGTAATTAATTCATACGATGCGCCTATCAGACAGGCATTCGTTACTGATATGCTCGATAATAAAGAAGATCTTTCTAACGCCATCGCGCTTAACTCGGCAATATTCAATTCAGCGCGGCTTATCGGACCGGCCATAGCGGGAATAACGGTCAGCCGTTTCGGTGAAATGCCGTGTTTTTTATTTAACGCTACAAGCTATCTTGCCGTAATAGCCGGACTTTTAATGATGAAAATTAAGCCGCGCGAAATCATCATTAAAAACACCGGAATAATCGATAATATTAAAGAAGGTTTCCACTATGCGACCGGATTCCTGCCTATATGGATGATAATAAAATTAGTAGGCATAATCAGCTTTATGGGGATATCTTATAACACGCTTATGCCCGTCTTCGCGCGTGATGTTTTAAAAGGCGATGCTGATACTTTTGGTTATCTCATAGGCTCCGTCGGATGCGGCGCGCTCACGGGAATTTTTTACATAGCTTCACGCCGTTCGGCCGCCGGTCTCGAAAGGGTTGTCGCCAGAAACGCCGCCCTTCTCGGAATCGGATTAATGCTATTTGCAATTTCACGAATTTTTGTATTTTCACTTTTATTCATGTTTATAACCGGAATAGGAATGGTATCGTGCATGGCTTCATGCAACACCTTGCTGCAAACGCTTTCAGACGACGATAAACGCGGGCGGGTTATGAGCATATACACCATGGCGTTAATCGGAATGGCACCTTTTGGAAGCCTTATGGCCGGAACTTTCTCCAATCTTATCGGCGCGCCGGCCACACTATTTTTATGCGGCGTTTCCTGCCTCGCCGCCGCCCTCTCATTTAAAGCCAGACTGCATTTATTTAAAGAACACGCCGCTCAACTTTATTAAAAAAAAATATATTAACTTTTTAACCCGTCCGCATATATGAGTCCGCTATAAAAACTACAAAAATGCCGGTAATTAAACTTGAAAATCCGCAAAAACACGTTGCAATTTTTGAAAAAATGACCTTTTAGAATGGACTCATATATACTTTTAATTTTCACATATAGTTCACTTTTAATTTATATCTTTTTACATATATCTTTATGTATCATTATTATGTTTATTTTTATTTTATTATATTTTTTGATTGAAAAATAATAGCAATATGTTATAATAAAAAAAACTTATTTTATTAAATAAAAAAGAAAGAAAGAAAGGATGTTAAATATTGAAATTAGAGATAGGAAAATATAGAATTAACATACTTGATTGCGGCACTTTTCGCCTTGACGGAGGCGCGATGTTCGGCGTAATTCCAAAAACCCTGTGGAGCAAAACCAATCCCGCCGACGAATTAAATCGAATAACGTTAGGATTGAATGCCTTGCTTATATCGGGCGGCGGGCGTAAAATATTAATAGACGCCGGCATCGGCAATAAATTAGACGAAAAATACTCCGCCATCTACGCCGTCGATAACAAAGAGAGGGGCGTTCTTGACGCTCTCGCTAAAACCGGCACGGCCGCCGATGAAATAACCGATATTATTATAACTCATCTACATTTCGACCATTGCGGCGGCTTTTGCGAATACGAAAACGGCGTTTCAAAACTTTTATTTAATAACGCCGATATTTATCTTCAAAAGCGGCATCTCGAAGCGGCTATCCACCCTACCGAACGCGACAGGGCATCATTTATAAAAGATAACATCGAACCTATCATAAATTCTCCGCGTTTAAAACTTATAGACGGCGAAGTTAAAAATCTTTTTGAAGGAATATCGCTAAAACCCTTTAACGGCCACACCCCGGCAATGCAAACCGTTATTATAGAATCAGAAGGAAAAGCCGCTTATTATTTAAGCGATCTCGCTCCAACATCGTCTCACGTCCCTATACCGTATATCATGGGATACGACCTTTTCCCGCTTACAATAATCGAAGAAAAAAAAGCCGTATTCAACGAAATAATACAAAAAGACGCTATAGCGCTATTCGAACACGACCCATTAATGCCGGCCGCAAAAATATTAAAAACCGAAAAAGGCTATAAAACCTTAAAATTTTGTCCGCAATAATTAATAAATCCTTTCTAAAAAAAGTCAAAAAAATAATGAAAATATACCTGAACACCATTAAAAAATAAGATTTTAAATACTAAATTCAACCATCAAAAACCAAAAACAGGTTCTTTTATTTCGAAATAAGATATTAATATCAAATTGAGACAAATTCAAAATAGCTTATTATAAAATATTTTCACAATTACATTATTAACCGTATTATTATTTTTTATATAATTTAAATTACCGGGCCGCATTTAACGGTCCGGTTTATTTTTTCTCAAAATAAGATTTTGTTTAACGATTTAAATATAATTACAGTAATTTTCACACAAATTATTACGGCATAAAAATTGTTTTATATTTTATAAAAAAAGGAGGCGGGAATGAATATATTTGATTTCACCGAAAACGATGTCAGAGCGATTAAAGCGCTCACGGCGATTCTAATTATAAGCGTATTTATTAACTTATGTTCGGGTTATTCTGAATGGGCGGCTGGTTCGCAAAACAATTTCATAGAAAGCTGTATAAGCTTTCCTATCGATATCAACCGCTGCGGCAGACAGGAATTAATGGCATTACCGGGAGTCGGGCCGGCAGCGGCGGAAAAAATTATAAACTACCGTCTTGAAAATCAGGATTTTAAAACCAGATCAGAAATTAAAAAAATAAAAGGAATCGGAGAAAAATTTTATGAACGCATCAAAGACAAAATATTCGTCGAAAACGATCCGACGCCGGATATTGAAGAATGCATGGATTTAAATATTCACGAAGAATACGGAATTTATAAAATAGATATAAATGCAGCCAGCGTCGAAGATTTTCAAAAAATAAAAGGAATCGGCCGAAAGGCCGGCGAAAAAATAATTGAATTCAGGCAAAATAACGGCGGAAGAATCGATTCATTTAAATCACTCGACGCGATCGAAGGCATCGGCAAAAAAAGAATGAAAAAATTAAATAAATATTTTATAATTTATTAAATTATTAAATTATAAATTTATTATATAAGGAGAGGAAATATGAGCGTTGAAAAAAACAAATCCGCGAAAGTTCCGGCCGAAGCGCCAGTCCATATTCCCGAAATAAGCATCGTCAAGCAGCAAATTCTCAAAAAATTTGGCGCAGGAAGTATATTCAGTTATAATGAAAAACAAACGGCGGAAGACAAAAGCTTTTACGAACCCATATCAACCGGAATACTATCGCTTGACGGCGCTCTCGGCATCGGCGGCCTTCCTTCAGGGCGCATAATTGAATTATACGGGCCCGAATCGAGCGGTAAAACAACGCTTACGTTAAATATAATCGCCAATTTTCAAAAAAAAGGGAAAATTGCGGCTTTTATAGACGCCGAACACGCGCTCGACATTAATTACGCTAAAAAAATAGGCGTCGATCCGGCGGCTTTACTGGTCTCACAGCCTTCAGCGGGAGAAGAATGCTTCGATATATGCAACGAACTCGTTAAAAGCGGAGCGGTGAGCTTAGTCGTAATAGATTCAGTCGCGGCCATCGTGCCCCGCGCCGAAATCGAAGCGTGCAGCGGAGAAATGCAGGTAGGACTTCACGCGCGACTCATGGCTTCGGCGTTAAGACGATTAACGTCGCTCGCGGCTAATAACTCGTGCAGTGTAATTTTCATCAACCAGCTTCGGGATAAAATCGGAAGCATGTTCGGCGGCAGCGAAACCACACCCGGCGGAAGAGCGCTCAAATTTTTCTCGTCGATTAGAATGGAAGTAAGAAAAATCGAAACTCTTAAAAGCGGTGAAAATCCAGTCGGAATAAAAATAAGGGCTAAAATTATTAAAAACAAATGCGCGATGCCGTTTAAACAAACCGAGCTGGAACTGCTTTTCAACGACGGAATATCTTATGAAAGCGATCTTATTAATATAGCGGTCGAACGCGGCATACTCGAAAAAAACGGGGCCTGGTACAGCCTCGATAATGAAAAAATAGGTCAGGGCAAAGATAACATAAGGCTTTTAATAAAAGACGCCGGCCCTATAAGAGAAAAAATAGAGCAAAAAGTAAAAGCCGCTATGATAGTATAATTACAATACAAAAATGATAAACTATAAACTTATTTTATTAACTATATTTTATATAATCGGAATTTTATGCTCGTTAAAATCAGCCGTATATGTATTGCCCGCCGCCGCGCTAATTATTTACGCGGCGGCGAAGGCCCCGCAAACAATAAGAAACGAACAAATAACACCCGGAAAATACAGCATCATAGAATATTTTAATATCGATTCAATCGGTCAAAAAGAATATAATAAAATAAATATAATAAAATCAACCGCTATTTTAATGTGCGCGGTTTTTTTATGCGCATATTCAAGAGGCGGACTTATCATATTCAAAAACTCAATCGGAATCAATTCAAAAATCAAAACCGGCGCATTCGTTAAAATAACCGGAACGATCGACAGTGTATATTCCTATCAAAAACGCAACGAATCTGGCCGGCCAAACGATTTCAACGCCATAATAATGGTAGAAAAATATTACGACGCCAGAAACAAAAAATATATAAAAACAAACGGCCGAATATTATTAAAAATTAATAATATAAAAATAAACGATAATCAATTTATCGATATCGAAGAAAACGGCTTAATCGAAGTATCGGGATATCTGGAAAAAATACATAAATATCAAAATCCACTGATAAACGGCGGACATAACCCTCTTAAAAATGAAATATTATTTCGAATGCGGACGCATAGCGAAAATGTTACAATCATAAAACGAGGAGGCGGAATCATAACGAGTTTAAAAAGAAAAATAAATGACGTATTCGATAAATATTATCCGGACGATATAGCGGGATTTTTAAAAGCCTTCGCACTCGGAAATCAATCCGGCGCATCCGATTCGATTTATTTCGATAACGACACCACATTCAATTTTTATGAAAGCGGACTTTTACATGTAATGGTTGTCAGCGGCGGACACGTAACATTAATGATAGCCTTTATTTCATCGGCTCTCGGCATATTAAAAACAGATGATAAAATTAAACTATACGTTTTATTCATCGCAATCAGTCTTTACTTTTTAATAATAGGATTTCAGGCGGCGGTAACGCGCGCATACACTTCTTTCGCTGTATATACGGCCGCCGCGCTTATGAAACGTGATATCAGCCGTATAAATATATTTATAACCGCTTTTTTTATACATATCGTTATTTTCCCGGAATTTATATTCAGTCCCGGATTCTGGCTTTCATACATATCAACGTTCGCAATAATTCTCGCATGCGAATATGAAATCGTATTTTTTAACCGCACCGGCCCGGCGGCGATCGCTTTCATTCAATACTGCAAAATATGCCTGGCCGCGCTTATTTTTACATATCCCGCGGTCTGTTATATATCCGGCTATTTTCCATTAAACTCTGTAATCGCCAATCTATTCACATTATGGTTATACGAAATTATTCTCGCCTTATGTTTGATTTTCGCCGTTTTATCAGCGATATCAGAAACACTCGCATGGTGCGCGGCCGCCGCTATATATCACCTGACATTCGCCGCGCTTAAAATCAACGAATTTATAGCTTCATTCCCGGCTGGAAATATAGCTTTATATAAACTCAAATTTATAGAAACCATATTACTTTATATCTTTTTATGCGCCGGAATATATTTTTATAAGCACCGCGGCGAAACAAAACATCTTAATGTATTAAAAATAGCCATAATAATTTTCATATTGATATTTATCCGAACAGCCGCGATAAAATATAACGAAAGCCCGGAAGTTATCTTTTTAGACACCGGCCAGGGCGATTGCGCGCTTATTAAAACTATGGATAATAAATGGATAATGATCGACGCGGGCGGAAGCGCGTCTTCATATTCAAAAGCGCTCATTCCCTTTTTAAGATACCGTAATATTAACGAAATTGAATATTTAATAATAAGCCATGCGCACTCGGATCATTACCTTAACGCCATATATTTACTTAAAAACCCTAAAATTAAAATAAAAAAACTCTATTACTCACATATTATAAACGGAGAAAAAGAATTTGAAAAAATGTTAGCGCATTTTAATAATAAAAAAGTTATATATGCCGGCTATCGCATAAAAGAAAAAGAAGCGCTTATCGATATATTATGGCCGCCTGCCGGCGGCGCCGCGGAAATATCCGACTGCAACGATTCTTCAATAGTAATTTCAGCCTGCATAAGCGGCAAAAAAATATTGTTTTGCGGCGATATAACAGAAACCGTCGAAAACAGAATTATCCCTGAAATAAGCCGGGCAAATTTTGATTTTATAAAAGCGCCGCATCATGGTTCCATCACGTCTAATAGTGAAAAATTTATAATCGCGAGCGGAGCGCGCGGCGTATTTATACCTTCAGCTCAATCGAATAAATTCGGTCATCCGCATAAAATAATTTTAAATAGATATAAAAAAAACGGATATAAAATATATAATTCACAAAATTCAGGCGGAATAATATTAAAAATAGGCAAAAACATAAAAATAATAAAAAGCGATATGAAAACAGAATTTTTATAAAAATTCATATATAAAAAAATTAAACAAATATTTTTAAATATTATTTATAAATATTATTTATAAATATTATTTTGACTTTTTTTAGTTAAAAAGGTATAATAATAAAAATTTTAACCTGAATTTTTTAATTCATAAAAGAGGTGTTTTAATGCAAATCGACGTTAAAAAAAACGGAAAAGTTAATATAATCTGCGTTAAAGGAAGAATGGACGCTAATTCGGCGCCTGAATTCGAAAAAAAAATGAGTGATTTAATAGCGGAAAATAATATTTTTTTCATAGTCGATTTTTCAGAACTCGAATATATCAGCAGCGCGGGGTTAAGAGGAGTCCTTGCTTCTGCGAAAAGAGCGAAAGCTAAACAGGGCGATATTTATATATGCGGCCTGCACGGAACGGTTGACGAAGTATTTAAACTTACCGGCTTT
>CAYQWL010000098.1:0-14198 GCA_964421195.1 uncultured bacterium
GGCCGTATTCATTCACTAATTTATAATTTGACGGCCTGTAAAATCGCAGTTTATCGCCGCCGGTGACTAAAGTTTTTAACGAACGGTTATCGGCGATTTCCATGAACTGCTCGCAAAACTGAGTGGGCAGATTGGTTATAGTCACTCCGTTAGAATTAAAGTAATTATTTAATTCGTTTATATCCAGCCTTATAGCGTCGGAGATTATATGCACCTGTGCGCCGCAGGTAATAAAAGGAAGCATCTCCCATATAGAAGCGTCAAAACTGAAACCGGAGTAAGCCGCCGTTACATCGAAATGCGTTACGCGATGATAGTCGTTCTGCCATTTGCACAAATTGACGATATTACGGTGTTCGATCACGACGCCCTTCGGCGTGCCTGTCGAACCGGAAGTATAAATTATATAAGCCGGATCGCCGGCCGAATTAAAATTTGACGGCCGATGATCACTTTCAGACATATATTCGCCGGCGTCAAGATCGATGCGTTCGCCCGTAAAATCGCCGGCCCGGCCGCGCAATGCCGACTGGCTTAGAAGGATCGCGGCGGCGCTGTCTTTTAACATATAGGCGATGCGCTCATCCGGATATTGCGGATCGATCGGCAGATACGCCCCGCCCGCCTTTAAAATGCCGAGAAGCGCGATTATTATGTATTCCGACCTTTCGACTAAAATACCGCATATCGACGCGGGACCGACGCCTTTTTTAATAAGATAATTAGCAAGCCGGTCGGTCATCGAATCGAGCTGAGCGTATGAATAACGCCTGCCGCAATACACAAGGGCCGTTTTTTCAGAATACGCCGCCGCGGCCTCTCTAAAAAGTTCATGAATGGTTTTATCGAGCGGATAATCAACGCGGGTATCGTTAAAATCAATGAGAATTTTTCGCCTTTCACTTTCAGTCAATATGGAAATATCCTTGATCATGATTCCGGGATTTGCGACCGCCTGCGATATAAAATAAATAATTCTTTCAAAAATAAGAGCTATTTCATCCGGTTTGAAAAGGTCGGCTCTATAATTTATTTTAATATTAAGCGGGGCGTTCTTTGCGTCCGCATCAGGGAAAAAGTATATATTGAATATGGCGGGGTCTTCATCAGGCGAATAAAATAATACTTTATTACCGTCTTCGGCGCATTTTTCAGAAGCCGGAACTTCTATGACGTTTATATCTATGACGCCGGCAAGGTCGGCTTTTTTCTTTTTAAATTCGGATACGATATAATTCAACGGATAACGATGATATTCGCGAAGCATCGATTTAATTTCGCTAAAAACATTTTTAACAAAAGCCGCAAATTCGAATTCATGGGAAACGCTCATCCTGAACGGCACGGTGCTTACGAACATACCGCATATTTTTTTATAACGCGCGCTTATCCGACCATGATGAGGAAAACCGGCGAGCAGATCCATGCGGCCGGACGCCTTTGAAAAATAAGCGAGAACGGCCGATAAAAAAAACGCAAAACGGGTAACGCCGCACTGCCGGCAATAGTCGAGTATCTTTAAGTGAGTTTCAGCGGATATGTAAAAATCAGCGGTCGCGGCTTTTATATTTTTAATTTTTGATTTACCTTCAAAAAGCGGATTTGGTTCAGGCAGAGGCGATAATTTATCCATCCAGTACTTTCCGTGTTCAATAAACTTTTCGGAACTTATATATTCATTTTCGTACTTTAAAAAATCAATATAAGAAATTTCTTCGACCCGTTTTTCTTCGGGACGCTTTTCTTCTGACGGCATATTTTCGACGGCAGAATTATTTAATGCGGCAAGCGCGTTCATAAAATCCTGATTAAACGCACGCGCGCTCATTCCATCGAATACGAGATGATGTACTCTGACGAAAAAACCGCTTGATCCGTTTTTAAATTTTAACACGGTAAAACTAAACATCTCGGAATCATATAAGTTAAAAACGGATGAGGCCTGTTTTAAGGCCCATTCACGATATTTTTCACTTTCCTCAGAGTCGAATTCAAGTGTTTCAAAATCATGATCGAAATGATCTTCTATATACTGAAAAATTTCGCCGTTAACGATCGTAAATTTGAACCTGAGCGCTTTTTGATTATAAAGTACGCGGTTAAGCGCTATTTTAATCGCGCATGGTTCCGGGTTTGATTTTAATTCTAACAGATAACAGATATTAGCGAAACACGAAGCCGGATTTAGCAACTGATCGATATATATTCTCGTCTGGGCGGTAGATAATTTGAAATATTCACTCATTTAATTTACCTCGTTCTAAAATTAATCGATAACTTCTTCACATGCCGCGCACGGTTCGGACTGCCCGATATCATTAACAACCGATTCATCCTGCGTATCATCGGCGGAGCCAATTTCACCTTCCACACGCGGAATCATAAGCATCGCCGCGCCGAGGCACAAACCACCCGCGGCGTTTATAAACGCAACGGATTTAATTGAAACGTAATCAGTCATAAAACCTGCGAACATATAAGACAACGGCGTCATTCCGGCCGTTATCGAGCTCATCAACCCGAAAAATCTGCCCTTATATTCATTTTTAACTACATGTTGAAAAAACACGAATGAAAGCGCCATATCGGTCGCAAATACGCAGCCTATAATAAATATCATAGCCGATATAAATAATTTGCCGGTAGAAAACGCGAGAACAGTCATGGCGAAGGCAAATATTATATAATTAGCCGTCATAGCATGATAAAAATTTTTATATTTTTCCTTGAAACTAAGAATCAGAGCGGTTATTACCACTCCGACCGAAACGGACGTTTCAAAAACGGCCACCCATTTTATATCTTCGTGTAAAATATCTTTTACGATGAGCGGTATAAGAACGAATATCGAAACTATAAAAATAGTACCGATTGAATACAGCGCGGCATAACAGCTTAACTGCCTGTTCGAAAGTATATACCGCAGGCCGCTTTTAAGATCATCGAAATAACTTTCATTTTCGGCATCGTTTTCTTCTTTGAGCGGAGAAAGATCGGCTTTTATGTTCATAAGAAAAAGCGCGCCGAGTACATAAAGCGCTATATTAATCAACACCGTATGAAATATTCCGAACATAGCCACGCATGTAGCGCTTCCGCTTGCGGCTATAATATTTGAAAAATCTACCGACGCGGCCTGAGTAGCCGTCGCGCTCGAAAGATGTTTTTCATCGACGATCTGCGGTATTGAAGCGCTGACCGAATCTTCGAACTGCGGCACGAAGCAGCTCATTAAAAAACTGAACAGACATAACAACGGAAAGGTGAGCGCGTTAAAATGATAAAGCGCGGCTATGATCGAAACGAAAAACGCCTGCATCAAAACACCCATTAACATACACTTCTTTTTATTATATCTGTCTATAAAAGGACCGACGAAAGGACTCAGGAAAAAAATAGGCAGAGCCTCGACCGACATCAAAACACCGAGCCACTTGCCATTTTCACCTTCCTGCGATACGACCCACCACACGAAAGTTATCGCGAAAAATCTTTCGGCTATGGCGACAAGAACATCGCCTATAAAAAAATTCCTGAAATTAGGTATTAAATATAACGGGTGATTTTTAATATTTTGAATAAAACTCATTCATTCTCCTTCATCGACACAAAAAATAATTTTTTACATTCGTCAAAAATCTTTTAGAAAGGCATTATATCATAAAAATAATAATTAATTCCAATTATATTTCTAATTATATTTCCAATTATATTTCCAATTATTTATTTTTTATGTTACTTATGTAATTGACATTAAAAATTTTTTATAATATAATTTTCAGGTAAAAAATATATTTAATGGATTAATTAAATTTTATATAATCAGCATAAAAAAACATACATTAAGACAGGGGGCGGTAATTATCATGACGGCGAACATAGAAAAAGTCATTAAAAGAAATGGTTCCATAGTCGAATACGATAAAGAAAAAATAATAAACGCAATATTCAAAGCGGCACAATCAGTAGGCGGTTCCGACCGAAAACTCGCCGAAAGCATTGCGACGAAAGTCACCAATACCGTCGCTAAAGCTTATCCCGCGCCGCAAATTGCGACCGTTGAAGAAGTCCAGGATATAATCGAAAAAGAACTTATCGAACACGGGCACGCCAGAACGGCAAAAGCTTTTATCCTGTATCGCGCGGAACATCAAATGATGCGTGAAACGCGTGACGCTAATTTTGCCACATCTGAAAATATACCATATAAAAAAATATGGCAGGTTCTCGTATGGTCCGTCGATAATAAAGCTTATTCCATCGAAGCTATTAACGAAAAAGTTAAAAACCGGCATGAATTCAAAAAGCTTATCGAAGCTACTGAAGAAGCTTATCATCAAGATATAGCGATGGCGGCCGAAAAAATTCTTAAAAAACCAAAAACCCGCATAGTTATAATTGCCGGCCCTTCTTCTTCAGGAAAAACTACCTCCACAATTAAAATAGGCGAAAAACTCGGCGAAAAAGGGCTTAATTTAGTCGCGATGAACCTCGATAATTATTTTTTCGATCTGGAAATGCACCCCAGAGACGAATTTGGCGATTACGACTTTGAAACACCGCAGGCGCTCGATTTAAAATTAATTAACAATCATCTCGCCGACCTTCTTGATGGAAAGACTATCCAGCAGCCTATTTATAATTTTAAAACAGGAAAACGAGAAAAAGAAACTATTCCACTTAAACTTGAAAGCAATCAAATATTGCTTCTCGACAGCCTTCACGGACTTTATGACGAAATGACGTCTTCGGTCGGAAACGATTACAAATTTAAACTTTACATCGAAACACTCAGCCAGGTTAAAGATAATCAGAACAATTTTCTCCGCTGGACGGATATACGCATACTCCGCCGTATGATCAGAGATTCGTGGCACAGAAGTTACGATCCTAAAAGAACTATCGAGCACTGGCATTATGTAAGGCGTTCGGAACTCAAACATATAATCCCATTTATAGGAACCGTAGATCACATTCTTAACGGTTATCTCGCATACGAACTGCCGATTCACAAAAAACACATGTTCAAATATTTTCCTGAATTTATAAAAGAATATAAAGACAATCCGAAAAAACAGGATGCTTATATCAGGGCGCAGAGAATACACGACTTTTTATCGACGGTCGAGGCATGGGAAGACGAAGATGCCGTTCCAAAAAACTCTTTAATGAGAGAATACATCGGCGGTTCTATATATAAATACTAAAAAAAGGGTAAATTTAAATACTTTTAAAATATATTGTTAAATATATAAATCCGCTTCATATAAAAATATTCACTTAAATAATACCATAGTACCATAAAAAAGGGGTTTATGCTTTATATTTACAATTTTAAAAACATTACAGCTGCTAAAATTTCTATTTTTTTAAAATCGAGCGCCATTGTTATAGTCTTTGCACTTTTTTCGATGCTGATTGTTTCGCGCGCCTCTAAAACTTTTGCGCAACCCGAACAAAATACCGAAAAACAAAAAAGAAAAACCGCGGCGGTTTCAAATCCGAAGCGATCCGTTAAAAAGCAACAGACCGATAAAACAAATACAAAAATAGAAAAAAATAACCGGACGCAAATAAATAAAATTGATGAAACGATAAAAAAATTAAGCGCCGCCGAAAGCCTTGAAATTACACTAAGTAATCACGTCGATATAAACATGCGGACACTAATAAACGAAACGGCCGCTAAAATGATGCAAGAAAAAAACGGGCCTGAAAACAACGTAAAATTTACCGTTTATTTCAGCGCTTTTGACGGCGATTCAAATGAATTAAGGGTTATATTTACAAAAACATATAATAAAAGCATATCAATTAAATCTGAATATGGGCTTAAATACAATTCTAAAAATTACTTTACCTTTGAATCCGATTTATCTGGATTTAAAGGATATCAAATAACCAGTAAAATCGGAGTAAAACCGGCACTCGACATGGTATGCTATCAATGCGAAACAGATTCGGTTTTTTTAGCCTGTACGCTCGCGCCGGCCGGTACAAAAACCCGGCCCAGACTCATAGCTGAAGGCGGTTTTTTAAGAGGCGCCATAATATCAGCTAAAGAATTCAAAGACGAATGCGAATATACTTTTTTCAAAAACGCGGCCCTTAGAAGTTACAGGCCAAAAAAAGGAAGCGAATCCATAAGCGCAACAGGATCGATTTCTTATATGAATGAAACACCGCTTATTTATATTTACACCTATAAAAACCGCGAAAGCGCAGCTGCCGCGTTTGTAAACTTCAAACTAACGCGCGGCGCTTTAAAACGAATAAACGAGATAAAACAAAAAGATAATGAATATATTTATTATTTAAACGCGCCGCACATATTAGCGGTTTCTAATAAACTTTGACTTTATATAAAAACTGCCATTAACTAAATTAACTGATTGAATTAAAAACACAATATATAATAACATATAAGAAACGGCGGAACGAAAAGATATGTATCTAAAGGTAGAAAATAAAAAAAAAAGCAGGCCGTTCACGCTAAAAGCGCCATATTCTCCAACCGGCGACCAGCCTCAGGCGATAAAAAAAATACTTTCATGGTATAAAGAAAGTTCTGAAAAACACGTAACGCTTCTCGGAGTTACCGGATCCGGTAAAACCTTTACCATGGCTAATGTAATAGAAAGCTTGCAGCTGCCGACGCTCATTTTGACGCATAATAAAACCCTTGCCGCTCAACTTTACGGCGAATTCAAAGAATTTTTTCCAGACAACGCAGTAGAATACTTCGTCAGCTATTACGATTACTATCAACCTGAAGCTTATATACCTCATTCGGACACTTACATAGAAAAAGATTCAGATATAAACGAAAAGATAGAAAAATTACGTCATGCCGCCACACATGCGCTTCTAACCAGAAACGACGTAATTATAATCGCGTCGGTATCCTGTATTTACGGTCTCGGCTCGCCTGATATTTATGAAAGCATGAAAATATTAATTCAAAAAGACTGTGATTACGACATAGATTCCATACTAAAACGGCTCGTTGAAATGCAGTACACGCGTACCACACTCGATCTTTCTCATTCAATGTTCAGAATGCGCGGCGATTTACTTGAAATAGTACAGGCATCGGGCGGAAACATTATAAGAATAAGTTTTTTCGGCGACCGTGTCGAAAAAATATCAGCCGTAAATCAGGTAAGCGGCGAGATCATCGAAGAACTTCATGAAGCCGCGATATTTCCAGCGACGCATTTCGTGGCGCCGGAAACTTTACGCGCTCGCGCCATAGAACAGATACAGCAGGAACTCGAAGAACGGCTTGAAGAATTAAAAAAAGAAGAAAAATTAGTTGAAATACAACGTCTGTCACAACGCACCGCTTACGATATCGAAATGATTAAAGAAATAGGTTACTGCAAAGGCATCGAAAATTATTCGCGCATTCTTTCCGGCCGAAAACCCGGATCAGCGCCGGAGACTCTTATAGATTATTTCCCGGAAGACTATCTTTTAATAATCGACGAATCACATATTAGCGTGCCTCAAATATCGGGTATGCAGCTCGGTGATCGCTCGCGCAAAAAAAATCTCGTTGAATTCGGGTTTCGCCTGCCCTGCGCATACGACAACAGGCCTCTGCGCTTCGATGAATTCGAAAAAGCCGTAGATAGAGTCTTATACGTTTCAGCCACTCCCGCTGAATACGAGCTGTCTAAATCACGCGGCCACGTAGCCGAACAGATAATCAGGCCTACCGGGCTTTTAGATCCGGAAATTACGATACGTGAAACGCGCGGTCAAATAGACGATTTAATAAACGAAGTAAGAGCGCGCGTTGAAAAAAACGAAAGAGTGCTGATAACGACGCTCACTAAAAAAATGGCGGAAGACCTTACAAGCTATCTTCAGGATGCCGGGATATTAGCGCAATACCTTCATTCTGAAATTGACACTCTCGAACGGACAGAAATTATAAGAAATCTGCGCGCGGCTAAATTTCACGTACTGGTTGGAATCAATCTATTAAGGGAAGGGCTCGATATTCCAGAAGTATCTCTTGTAGCAATTATCGACGCCGATCGTGAAGGGTTTCTACGTTCCCATCGCTCTTTGATTCAAACATGCGGACGCGCCGCGCGCAATTCTAACGGCAGAGTAATATTTTATGCCGACAAAATAACCGACGGAATGCGTAAAACCATAGAAGAAACCAATCGGCGGCGCGCCATTCAAATGCGCTATAATACGGAGAATAATATAACTCCAAGAACTATCATTAAAAATATATTTGAAAGCATGGCGGTAACCGATTATAACGGCAAGGATTTAATAACCTCCGGTGTAAGTCCTGAAAAAATAAACGAATTAATTGCCGATCTTGAAAAAAAAATGTACGATGCCGCACTTGCCCTTAATTTTGAGGAAGCATCAGCCTGCCGTGATAAAATACTCGCGCTCGGTGGAAAATTAGAAGGCGCCGAACCGCAAAACGATAAAAAATTCTATAAATATAATAAAACACGAAAAACAAAAAAAAGAACGCAGGATCTATTATGATAATAACTAACTCAAAAGCTTATACTGAATGTTTTATGCAGCTTGCAAACGTTCTCGATTTAGATGAAAACAGACCTACTTATCACAGCTGGCGCGTTGCCGTCGTCGCTTATAAAATGGGCGAAATACTTAATTCTAAAAACCTTCAGGAAATTTTCTGGTCGGGGCTTTTACATGATATCGGCGCATTCGGCTATAACGATTTTATAATATCTACCTCCGATTCTATTTCAATTCTCGAAAAAGATAAAATATTCAACCATACCATAAAATCAGCAAATATCATTCTTAAGGAACTGCCAGGCGAAGTAGCGGCTATAGCTGATTTTGTAAAATATCATCATGAAAAATTCGACGGAACCGGTTTTCCCGAAGGCCTTGCGGGAAACGATATTCCAATTTGTTCGCAGATAATAAAACTTGCGGATGATTTCGATACAGCCCTCCGAATTATTCCTGAAATTCCAAAAAAAGAAATTTATGAAATGTTTCTTCACAACATAAACCGTGAATATTCCGCGGATATGGTTTCATTATTGATTGAATCGCTCGAAAAAAATAATTTTTTCGCCGATATAGAAATGGGCGCTTACGTTCCAATAGTAGCCAACGATATTCTCGAATCACTGCCTGACTACAAAATGTTTCTCGGAGCGGACCTTTTAGAAAAAATCACATCCGTTTTCGCGGATATTATAGACGCCAAGCACGAAGCCACGTTTGGCCATTCGAGCCGCGTGGCGGCTTATTCTCAACATATAGCCGAATTTTTAAAATTAAATCCAAAAGATATTATTAAAGTTAAGTTAGCCGGATTTATGCACGATATAGGAAAAGCAGCCATACCGCGGAATATTTTAAATAAACGCGACGATCTTTCTTCGTTCGAACTTCATATGATCAAAGGTCATCCAATTTTAAGCATGGATATATTAAAAAAAATGAGCGTTTTTAACGATATAGTCGAAACCGCGGGATATCATCACGAAAGGCTGAACGGCTCAGGTTATCCAAATGGACTGCCCGCCGACTGCATACCGTTTTTAGCGCGTATAGTTATGGTAGCCGACGTTTACGATGCCATGACATCGGGCAGGCGATATCAAAAATTTATAACACGTGAAGAAGCGTTTGATTACATTATAGCGCAAAAAAATATTCTGTTCGACGCCGATGCGGTTGACGCAATAATCGAAGTAGCATCAGGCGAATTAAAAATTCTTTCAGCCGACGGTCCGGCCGGACGCGCCGGCGAATAAAATAAACATATACATTAACCGCAAAAACAGCAAAAATTTTTTTAATTTATGTATATTCATAAATATAAGGAAAAATATTTAAAATTATAAATACTATTAAAAATGAAAGGAAAAAGCATGCGTAAAGACGAAACGTGCGCGTTATTAAAAGAAGCGGAAATCGATTTTTTAAGGGTTTTATGGTGCGACAATGCCGGCGTTATAAGAGCCAAAGCTATAACTACGGCTATATTAAGCGATAATTACGATTATCCGGTAAGCATATCGGCCGCACAGCAGGCGGTTCCGGTAATGTTCGACGGCGTGGTCAATAACGCGGGACTCGCGCCGATAGGCGAAATATACCTGAAACCTGATTATAACACGCTCGCTCTTCTCGACTATGCGCCGGGTCATGCATCGGTAATTTCAGATATGACGCGAAACGGCGAAGCATGGGACCGCTGCCCGCGCAATTATTTAAAAAAAGCGGCGGCCGAAGCGGAAGCTATGGGTTTTAAAATCAATGCGGCATTTGAAAACGAATTTTATTTATTCAAGCAGAGCGAAGATGATTCCAGACCGGTAATACTCGAAGAATCGCTTTTCGCTATGGCGACGGCTATGAATATAAGCGGCGCGGCGATAAACCGCATAACTAAAAGCCTGCGCAGGCAGGGAATAATCGTTGAACGATTTTACGCCGAAGGCGGAAACGGCCAGCAGGAACTGACGATAAAATACGATAATGCCCTCAAAGCGGCTGACAATCAAATTTTATTCCGCCAGACGGTACACGGCTCGGCTATGGCCGAAAACCTCACGGCAAGTTTTATGCCTAAAATATTCGAAGAAATGGCGGGAAGCGGGTGCCATCTTCATTTAAGTTTATCGGATGCCCGGAACGGCCAAAATATCACCGGCGATCCGGACGGCTGCCAGAAATTAAGCGGCGCGGCGCAGAAATTCATAGCGGGCATTTTATGCCATCTTCCAGCATTATGCGCAGTTTGTATGCCTTCGACCAATTCGTACAAACGCATAAAGCCGCGCTGCTGGAGCGGCGCATTCAATTGCTGGGGCTATGATAACCGCGAAGCGGCGGTCCGCCTTATAAGCGCGCCGGACGGAAGCTGCGCCGGGCATTTCGAATTAAAATCATGCGACGCATCTTCCAATCCCTACATAGCATTAGCTTCCGTCATTTTCGCGGGACTCGACGGCATTAAAAAAAATATGAAATTATGCGAGCCTCTCGACTGCGACCCTGGAGGATTGGACGCCAGAACTCTCGCTGAAAAAAATATAAAGCCTCTGCCCCAGGATTTTGGCGCCGCTCTCGAAGAACTCGAAAAAAATGAAGTTTTAAAAACGGCTATGGGTGAAAATTTTTATAAATCATACGCCGCGGTCAAAAAAACTGAATGGAATTATATGAAAACATTTTCAATAGATCGTGAAAGAAAACTTTTATTAAGACGTTATTAAAAGCGGAGCAATACAATGTCTTCTAAATTTATATGTCACAAATGCGGAGCCGAAAACATAATTTCAGGATTTTCAACCGCCGGCGCCGAAAAACGCTGCGCCGTATGCGGCGCATTACATAATCAGGCGGGCTCCACACAAAATAACGATACAAACGATTCCCTCGAACCCGATACGCCTATTAACCGTACAATGCCACCCGGCCGTCAGGATTTAAACATATTCGGTCAAAAACGGCATAGTACAAATACAATTATATATAAACGGCCTGAAAAACATAACATACCGCTTAACGGTAAAATTATTATAGCCCTTATATTTTTAACCTTTATTATAACTACCGCCACAAGCAATAAATACCAGAATCGCAAGCTTTTCGTACGCACTAAATTAAAATCGTGTATTGAAAATATGAAATATATTAATAGCGCGCAAATAATTTACATAATGAATGAAACGAAAAATCCTGATAAAAATCGTTCAGAAAAATTAACCATAGAATTACTTAAAAAAAAAGGGCATCTATTTTTTATCCCTATATGCCCCGAAAGTGGAAAATACACTTTTTTAAAAAAAGAAGATTTATTATTTTATGACATAGAATGTTCAAAGCACGGAAAACTTTCAAATTTAGAAAAATAATATTTTTTATTTAATTTATTTTTTTCACGGCGTTTTAAACCGTATAAAACGGCTTCAGCCAATTATTTTTATAAAACAATTTTTTATTTTTTTCTCCGTTGACTTAAGTCAATTACAAAACTTATAACACCTGTTATAATGGAATTATAAGATAAAAAACTTAAATTAAGCGGAGGAAATTTATGAAAAGAAAAATAATAGAAATCAACGAAGAACTATGCGACGGCTGTGGAAACTGCGTTACCGGCTGCTCCGAAGGCGCGCTGCAAATAATAAACGGCAAAGCAAAGGTGGTCAACGAACGATTTTGCGACGGCATGGGCGATTGCATGGGGCATTGTCCGGCCGGGGCCCTTAAAATAATCGAACGCGAAGCGGATGAATTTAATTTAAAAGCCGTAGAAGATCATCTTAGAAAAAAATTTGGCGAAGGCGCCGTTTCAAAAATGAAAGAAGCGCAGTTAAAACATTCGGCCGGGCGGGACGGCGAATATAATCATAGTCATAATCATAACGGTTGCCCATCGGCTCGTTTTATAAGTTTTAACAAAACAAATGAATCCTTAAACTGCGGCGGCGCATTTAATTCAAACGGCGCGATTACAGATTCAGAACTTCGCCACTGGCCCATTCAACTTCATCTTGTATCCGCCCGCCATCCTGATTTTAAAAATTGTGATTTATTACTTGCCGCCGACTGCACGGCATTCTCATTCGGAGGTTTTCACCGTAAACTGCTTAAAGGAAAAACGCTCGCTATCGCCTGCCCAAAACTCGATAACACCGAAGGTTATATCGAAAAATTAACTGAAATTTTTAAATATAATAATATTAAAAGCCTGACCTGTGCGGTTATGGAAGTGCCGTGCTGTTCGGAATTATTACGAATCGTAAACGCCGCGCTCGCTGAAAGCGGCGCGGATATAACGGTTAAAACAATAACTATAGGAATCGATGGATGTATAAAAGATATTTCGGTATAATAAAAAATATATATTTAATTTAATTAAGTTTTATCATTCATAAAAACAAACTAACATTTTACTAACTTATCCGGGAAAAACGTATATGGCAAAACCATAATATAAAGGAGGAATAAAAATGTTTTGTTATCAATGTGAACAGACGGCGGGTGGAAAAGGATGTACAAAAATGGGTGTATGCGGTAAAGATTCCGAAACCGCGGCTTTACAGGATTTATTAATATACATAACTAAAGGTATTTCCATGTATGCGTTCAGGCTCAGAAAAATGGGTATTATCGATGAAAAATGCGATATAGCGGTTACCGAGTTTTTATTTACTACCGTTACAAACGTTAATTTTGATCCCGACCGGCTCGTGCTTTTAATAAAAAAAGCAGTCGATATCCGATCAGCTGTAAAAAAAGCTTATGAAGACGAATGCTTTAAAAAAGGAGTTGTCCCGGAAAAACTAAGCGGCCCCGCCGCATTCGAACCGGCTCCCGGCAGGGCGGAGTTAATGAAACAGGGTGAAGAAATATCAATAAGCAAAAGAACGCAAAAATCAGGAGAAGATATAACAGGTCTTCAGGAGCTTCTAACTTACGGCCTTAAAGGCACCGCCGCTTATGCGGATCATGCCCATATATTGAATAAAGACGACGAAACTATATACGGATATTTTCATGAAGCTCTTGATTTTCTCACCAGAGAAAATCCCACCATCGATGAACTTCTCGGCATGAATTTAAAATGCGGAGAATATAACCTCAAAGTTATGGGCCTGCTCTGTGAAGCTAATACGGGAACTTACGGCAACCCGGTTCCGGTGAAAGTGCGAATTCATCCTCTCAAAGGAAAAGCAATTCTTATTTCCGGCCATGATTTAAAGGACCTCGAAGAGCTTCTTAAGCAAACCGAAGGAAAAGGAATCAATATTTATACTCACGGTGAAATGCTTCCCGCGCACGGTTATCCCGGACTTAAAAAATATAAACATTTAGCCGGTAATTACGGCGGCGCATGGCAGGATCAGCGTAAAGAATTCGATGAATTTCCCGGCGCAATTCTTATGACCACCAATTGCATACAGAAGCCCCAGGAAACTTACAAAGCAAGAATCTTTACCTGCGGTCTCGTAGCATGGCCCGGAGTAACTCATATAAACAATCGTGATTTTTCTCCTGTAATTAAAGCCGCTCTCGAAGCGCCCGGTTTCGCCGCCGATGGAGACGATAGAAAAATAATGGTCGGATTTGGTCATAATGCGGTTCTCGGCGTAGCCGATAAAGTTATAGAAGCGGTAAAATCTGGCGCCATAAAACATTTCTTCCTTATAGGCGGC
>CAYQWL010000099.1:0-13679 GCA_964421195.1 uncultured bacterium
CGACACGCCGATAATTATGCCTAAGCTCGTTAAGACGGAGCGCATTTTATTTATAAAACCGCAAACGGCAATTTCAATCTTTTTAATCTCGAATTAAAACGCCATGAATTAACACCACCCATACAGATTAGAGGTATTTATTACATCGATGAAAAAATAAAAAATTTAGAATTATATACCGTTAAATATGTGGATAGAAATAAAATATCCGGAGAAATTATGACCACGGTTAGAAAAAACATAGATATTAATACTTTCGGATTAAGTTATACCCATAAAATTAAAAATAATATTAAAACTAATTTTGAAACAGCTTTTCAAACCGGCAATTGGGGTCCTGATAATCACCGCGCATCAGCATATCATATAGACGTAAAATACAGCCCTTTTTCTAAACTAAATTACGTTATGACCTTAGAATACAATAGAGCTTCAGGCGATGAAAATCCCCATGACGGCAAACACGGTACATTCAATAATTTATTTCCGACAAATCACGGTAAATATGGATATATGGATCTCGCATGCTGGCAGAACATAAAAGAAATAGCTATTAAAAACGAATTCGATATTCATAAAAATCTCAGGACTAAATTAAATTATCATATATTTAAGCTCGAAAACTCTAACGATTCATGGTATCGATCTAACAAAAGCGTTTTTGACTCACGGCGAGATTTAACGGGTATAAGTGGAAACGATATAGGACGTGAAATCGATGTAGTATTTACAAAAAAAATTAAAAAAAATCTTGAAGCTGAATTCGGAGTGTCTAAATTTATAGCAGGCAATTTCGTTAAAAATACCAATCGTCTTAAAAGCGAAACAGTTAATCCGGCATGGAGTTATTTTCAATTATTAAAAAAATGGTAAAACAATAAATTATAAAAAATAAAATTTTATACTGGAGGAAATTATGAAAAATCTTATTTTTATTTTATCCATGTTATTCGCGGCCGCCGTCATATTATCCACTCCGCATTATCCGGTTTTTGCCGCTGAAGGCGCCGGTGAAATATGGGACGGGCTTTTAAAAATTACTGAAAAATGCACTGAAAATGTTTCTTATTCAATGACTACCAGATCTAAAGTCAACGGTAAGGAAGTATCGACTAAAATGGATTTTTATTTTAAAAACGTTAAAAACTATAGAGTGGATACTCTCATAGAAGGTAAAAAAACCCGTATGGTTCTTACCGATAATGCGGCATGGGTATATCTTGAAGAGCAAAACGTAATAACTAACATGGATCATTCTTCGATAGAAAGCATAAACATTAGAGAATCTCTCGAAAAGCAAAAAGAAACGGCTGATGTAACCGAAGGTAAAGACGGGAATGATATCACTTATACCATCGCGGAACGTGAAACTAAAAATAAAACCGTATTTACCATCGACGTTAAAGCCGGTGCGTATAAAAAAATGCAGGTTTATGACGCGCAGGGACAGTTAATTACAGAAGCGGAATATACCGGCTGGAAATTCGGCCCCATCAATGACGATGTTTTTAAAAAGCCTGAAAAAGCTAAAGAAATGACCATGCCTTCGGGTAAAAAAATGGATATAAAAAAATAAATCGGCGGCTCAATTTAAAATATTCATAAAATTTAAATGAAATAACTATATTTTCACTCTACGGCTTTTATTAAGGAAGTGAAATGATGGCTGTTAAGTCAATTAACATAAATATAGGCGGCGAAGCGGGCGACGGAATATTATCTGCCGGTGAAATATTATGCAATATATTTTTTGAAGCCGGCCTCGGTCTGTGCACTTATAAAAATTTTCCATCACGAATCAGGGGAGGCCATACTTCTTATTCTATAAGAGCCGGTGAAAACCTCCTTTCAGCAAGAGCGGAAAAAACCGACATTTTAGCGGCGTTCGACGAAGACACCTTTAAATTTCATAATAATGAACTAAAAGATAACAGCATAGTCATATACGACCCGGCTAAAATTAAAAATATTAAAAAAAGCGATAATTGCAGGGCGCCATATTATGAAATACCTTTAAGCGCCATGGCGGCTCAAATTTCTGGCGGACAGATTTATAAAAACGCGATTTTAATAGGCGTAATATCGGCCGTTTTAAATATAAGTGAAGATCACGTTAAAAAAGGATTTGAAAAATCGGTAGGCGCGAAAAAAAGCGGCGAGGTGCTTGCCGCCAATCTCGCGGCCTGCGCCGCCGGAAAAGAATATTATAAAAAATTATCGAACGCAGCTTTTATAAAACTTCCAGAGGGGCGGCTCAATAATGGAGATTATATAATGATAACGGGCAACGAGGCTATGACGCTCGGCGCCATAGCCGGCGGGTGCAAATTTATAGCAGCTTATCCTATATCTCCCGCTACCGAAATTTTTGAAATGATGTGCTCGGTCTTACCGGAAACGGGCGGCACGGCCATGCAGGCCGAAGACGAAATCGCCGCCCTGTGCGCAGCTATCGGCGCAGGTTTTGCCGGAGCGCGTTCCATGACTTCCACTTCAGGGCCCGGCCTTTCTTTAATGGCGGAAGCGATAGGGCTCGCCGGCTGCGCCGAAGTTCCGGTAGTTATAATCGACGCTCAACGGCCGGGGCCTTCTACCGGACTTCCGACCAAAACCGAACAGGGCGATCTTTATCACGCGCTTTTTTGTTCTCATGGCGATATTCCGCGAATAGTAATCGCGGCGTCCAGCGTGGCCGAAAGTTTTGAATTATGCGCAAACGCTTTTAACTTAGCCGAAATATATCAATGTCCGGTTATTTTGTTAACGGAACAGGCCGTCGCGCAAAATAAATTTATAGCGCCCGAATTCGATTATTCTAAAATAACTATAGATCGGGGTAAATTACTGACGGAAGAAGAACTCGGCAAACCCGGATATAAATTCTTAAGATATAAATATTGTGAAGACGGCGTTTCACCGCGCGCCATTCCATCTCAAAAAGGCGGAGTCCATCTTTGCAACGGCAACGAACATCTTGAATCAGGCCGTATTACCGAAGAACCGGCGTTAAGGACTAAAATAACCGATAAAAGAATGAAAAAAATAGAATCTGCCGGAGCTTCTAAATATCTTCCGGCCCCATTATTTTATGGTAATGAAAACGGCCGGGCCGAATACGGAATTATAGCTATGGGAAGCGCCGCAAACGCCGCTATAGAAGCTCTTGACATAATCAAAGAAAATAATAACGGCACAGGCGAATTTAAAGTAATGCAGATAAGAACGCTTATGCCTTTTAACTCAGCCGCCGCCGCGGATTTTATTTCGGGATGTAAAAAAGTTTATGTAATCGAGAACAACAAAACCGCTCAACTATGCGGGCTTATTAAAATGCAGCTGCCCGTTCATGATAAACTTCATTCTATATTAAAATATAATGGAATTTCTTTTTCAGCCGTTGAAATCGCCGAAAAGTTAATGGAGGTCGAATAATTATGACTATCATAAACGAGCTCGTCCATTCAAAGCCAACCTGGTGCCCGGGTTGCGGCCATTTCGCGGTTTTAAACGCTTTGAGCCGCGCCGTTATAGAACTCGGCCTGACAAAAGAAGAAACTGTTTGCGTATCCGGAATTGGATGCTCTTCTAAATTACCCGAATATCTCGACATATATGGGTTTCATACCATACACGGCCGCGCGCTCGCCCACGCGGAAGGCGTAAAACTCGCAAATCCCGGCCTTAAAGTAATAGCCGCCGGCGGCGACGGCGACGGGTTCGCGATAGGCTGCGGCCACTTTATACACGCTGCACGGCGCAATATCGATATAACTTATATACTTATGAATAACCAGGTTTACAGCCTTACTAAAGGCCAGGCTTCGCCAACCTCCGACCGCGGCTTTATAACTAAAACTTCTCCCGCTGGCGTGGAAGAAGCGCCAGTAAACACTCTTTTAACCGCGCTTACGGCCGGAGCTACATTCGTCGGCTGCGGATTTTCTTCCGAAGTGACGGCCCTCGGCTCGATGATAGCCGCGGCTATAAACCATAAAGGTTTTTCATTTATAAACGTAATGTCGCCGTGCGTTACTTTCAATAAATTAAACACTTATGAATCATATAAAAAACAATCTTATAAATTAAGCGAAACGCCGGATTATGATCCTCTATCGTACGAAAAAGCTATAACCGCTGCGGCAGGATATTTCGAAAAAAAACCTCTCGGAATTTTATTTCAATCGGAAACGAGCGTTTATAAAGAAATATATATGTCAAATCATTCGTTAGCGCCTGCTTTACAGGATATTTCCGTTCCTCGCAAAAGCATGAATTTGATAAAAAAATATAAAAAAAATTAATAAAGCGTGGATTAAAATAAAATCGACGGTTTAAAATAATTGGCGCGGAGGCTTTAAAATGGATACCGTCATGTTCAGCGAATTAATCAGCAACGCGGCGCTGCTTCTCGCTTTAAGCGTATTATATGACGCTATAACGGCCGAAAAATATAAAAACAGCTTCTGGCTTGATTTTTTAACGGGTATAATACTTGGAACTATTTGTTTCGGGATTATGCTTAATTCATTTAATTTTACTCATGGCGTAATTTTTGATACACGTTCGATATTACTCGGCGTTTCAGGGCTTTTTTTCGAACCGGTTTCTACGCTTACCGCGGCCTTCATAGCGGCGGTTTATCGCCTGTACATGGGCGGAGCTGGCGTATGGGCTGGAATAGCTACAATTATAGCAACTTCTCTTACGGGAATAATCTATCGTAAAAAATATTACAACAGACTCGATAAAATTACGATTAGCGAATTATATATTTTTGGAATTGTCGTTCATATAATAATGATTTCATGCCAGCTTCTTATACCCTGGCCCGGAGCTTTTAAAGTTATATCGAATATAGCGCTTCCGGTCATGATTATATACCCGGCCGCTACGGCGCTTCTTGGTAAAATTATTATAGAGCGCAACGCTAAAATAAACACGCGGCATGAACTCGATAAAAACCGGGCCATGCTGGTTGAAATATTTAATTCAATACCTCATTCGGTGTTCTGGAAAGATTGTAACGGCGTTTATCAGGGCTGCAACAAACAATTCGCATTAGACACGGGAGTCGGCAATCCTGAAAACATAACGGGTAAAACTGATTATGATCTCCCGTTTCACCCTGAGGATATAAAATTATTTCGGGCCGATGACCGTGAAGTTATAAAAAACAAACTTCCCAAACGCGGCATTATCGAACAATTAACTAAAACCGGCGGAAAACGAATATGGATATCGACTACAAAAGCGCCGTTATTCGATCATAACGGCGGTCCGCTCGGCGTCATTGGCCTTTATGAAGACATAACCGACCGCAGGGCCGCTGAAATCGAATTAATAAAAGCGAAAGAGGCGGCCGAAGAAGCTAATCTTGCGAAAAGTCTTTTCTTAGCCAATATGAGCCATGAAATTCGTACGCCGATGAATGGAATAGTAGGATTTGCCAGATTACTCGAATTAAGCGAACTTTCTGAACAGCAAAAAGAATTCGTTTCGATAATCACTTCTTCATCAAAACATCTTCTCGGTATTATCAACGATATACTCGATATTTCAAGAATAGAAGCGGGAAAAATAAAACTCGAAAATCGATTTATCGATTTAAAAGATATTATACATCAAACGGCTGAAACATTTAAACCGATAATCGCCGGACACAATTTATCATATAAAATAAACATATCGCCGGATATAAATTACGAAATATATGCGGACAGCACCAGAATCTCGCAAATGTTATTTAATTTAATAAATAATTCGGTTAAATTTACGGAATCTGGCGGTATAGAAATAAGCGCCGTTCAACTTAAAAAAAATAATGAAAACGCCGTCATAAGATTCAGCGTCATAGATACCGGCATAGGAATTGAAAAAGACAAAATAAATAAAATATTTGATAATTTTTATCAGATCGACGATTCATACGCTAAAAAATATCAGGGCGCCGGGCTTGGCCTGGCTATAGTTAAAAATCTCGTAAATTTAATGGGCGGGAAAATAAGCGTTCAAAGCACTTCCGGCTCGGGCACGCGTTTCGATATAGATATAGATTTTAAAATTAATCATCGTAATAAAACTTTGAAAACCGAACCTGCCTCCGATTCAGACGATGATTTTAAAGCAGGGCAGGGCAAAACCGCTCTTATAGTGGAAGACGATAATATAAGCGCGCATCTCGCTGAAATTATTTTGAAAAAAAACGGATTTTTTACTCAAATCGCAATCGATGGCGTTCAGGCAATAGAATATATAAAAAAAGAAAAATTCGATATTATTATAATGGATATACAACTTCCCGAAATCGACGGGTTAAACGTTATAAAAATGGTTAAACGCAAAGACGCCGGCGATATAAATTTTAACACTCCTATAATAGCTCTGACAGCATTCGCGTTAAGCGGCGACTGTGAAAAATTTATAGAAGCCGGCGCCGATGGTTATCTATCAAAACCATTTACGGAGAAAAAAATTATGGAAATTATATTTAATTTATTGGAAAGGGACGAGAAAAAAATTGAAAAATTGGGATGAATATTTTATGAATATAGCTCGCATGGTGGCGGAATCTAACACTTCATGCATAAGACGGCAGTTCGGCGCCGTACTTGTCAGAAACGACAAATCTATAATATCCACAGGTTATAACGGCGCGCCTTCGGGAGTTAAAAGCTGCGGCGATAGAGGTTATTGCTATCGCGATTCACATAAAATAGAATCCGGGACCCGGCATGAAGCGTGTTATGCCGTGCACGCCGAACAGAATGCATTGATATTCGCCGCAAAGCATGGAACTCCAACATGGGGCGCGATATGCTACGTAACCGCTAAACCATGTTCTGTATGCCTCCGGCTTTTAGTGCAGGCCGGCATTTCAGAAATAATTTATGACAGAGATTATCCGGAAGCCTGGGAAGGATATGAAGATATAGCCGCCACTATTAAAATGCGAAAATATGTTCATGATCATATACACCCGAAATAATTTTTTTATTTATCTTTAACCACTGATTTTTTTTAACCTGAAAATTTTTTTTATTTTTATATTTTTTTTGTTTATCTATCGACTACCCTCCATAAAGCGGAACTATAGATAAGTTATAAAAATATTTTGTCAGGCGCCTGAATTCATAATAAATGCTCGATAAAGCCGCACCGGAACCGGAGCCGAATATATTTGCGCAATAATCAGGATTAGCGTAACTTCTAACGTAATTAGCGGGAAACAATTCATTATAAAGCGAGACGTTTTCAATCATCAATGATTCAAACGGCGTATTTTTATAATAATTGCCGGTATTTTTTTATCTATCACAGCGAAAGTTTTAAATAAACCGGCTGATTTTAATATAAACGATACGTAAAATTCCATATAAATAATAACAAACGCAAAATTTCTTGACTAATTTTATTACGTTATGATATAACGATATTATTTGTTAAGAAAATAAAATTAATAAAAGAAAAGGACCGGCAAAATGAAAAATAATAAATATTGTTTAAAAAATAATGATGGCGAATTAAATTTTATTTTTCGCGCATTTTTTATAAAAAACGGCGCATATCAGTTACATTGCAATATCTTCTTATTATTATTTATATTAGCTTCAATTATGGCGCCATTAAATATAGTTTTAGCGGATTGCCGAATACAGAGCGGACCGAATAAAATTTTTGAAGCGCCCCCGGCGAACCCATCTGAAAAAATTATCGAGCTGATTGGCCGCTATGTTAATATAATGGATAAAAAAGACAACTTTTTAATTTTCGAAAACGAAAAAACGCTTAAAATACTTATCGGCGAATCTGTTTATCCGGCGCTTAAAATCAATGACGGAAAATATATATGTATAAAAAATGAACGCAATGATGAAAATATCATTGAATTTATTAAATTATATTCTTTTATTTCAAAAAACATACATTCTCAAGATTATAAAAACGGCAACCATCGATCTAAATTTTCAGGCAACACAGCTCATTTCAAATCAATCCATTCGGTATTTTGTAAATTTGATGAAAAATTATACCGAAAAATAACTTATGACACGGAAAACGGCGGTATTTATAAGATAAAACCGATTAAAGCAATAGACGAGTTAAGAAAAACAGCGCTTTTATCATGCCCGCCACATGAAAACGATATTAACCGCAGCCCGGAACTTGTAAATCTTCGTAATTTTAACTGCGGCTTTAAATTTGATATCAGATATGCCTCCGATAATAATTTTATGGGCGAAAAATTTTATGAAAGCCCTGAGGCTTATCTTCAAAAACCCGCCGCTTATTCTCTTTTATATGTAGCACGCGCGCTTTTACGGCACGGGCTCGGTATAATAATTTATGACGCTTACAGACCATGGCACGTTACTAAAATGTTTTATGACGCCACAGCGGATGAACAAAAAAATTTCGTCGCCGACCCTTCTAAAGGCTCGCGCCATAATCGCGGCACCGCGGTAGATATCGGCCTTTATGATCTTTCGGGCGGCGCGGTTATTGATATGGGCAGCGGTTACGATGAATTCAGCGAACGAGCTTATCCATCATATCCGGGTGGAACCGATTATAACAGATGGCACCGCGCATTGCTTCAATATTATATGAATAAAGCCGGATTTACAGTTTATGAATATGAATGGTGGCACTTTGATTATAAACCCGGAATTTTAAAGTACCCTTTACTTAATGTAAAATTTAAAGACATTAAAAATATGGAGCATTAAAAACATTAAGAAATTAAACAGTTATAAAGCTATTAAACCCTGAATAATACTTTAAATACTTAAAAAATATTTAAAATATTCAAATAAATTGTTTTTAAATCAAGGTTTATTGACAAATATCCTGTTTTATGATATAATGTTTCCAAAAAAATAAAAACTTTGTTATTTTAACGATGACAGATATTTTTTATTAATTTTAAACTTATTTATTTTAATAAAAAATAAGAAATTTAAAAAGCGGTTTATACCGTTAACATAAAAAATGCTGGAATCGACAGGCAATATAAACTATAGAGCACTTTAAACCCTTTTAATCGGGGCGTTCGTCCGGTTTTTTTGCCGGCGGACATCGAATTAATTCAGGCAATGCGAGGAGTGAAATTGATGGAAACAACAGGTAATGAAACAATCGCTAACGAAACTGCGGGCAAAAAAAATGAAGCGCAAACGAACGATATTACAACGATGGATCAGGTAATGGCGTCGATGGACGCGGCTGCCGCCGATGGAAAAAGCCAGGCTATTTCGCGCGGCAATGTCGTCAGCGGCACCGTTATAAAGATCACAAACGATACCGTTTACGTTAACGTCGGTCATAAATCGGAAGGGCTTATAGCTATCGAAGAATTTAACGATGCCGGCGAAAAACCAGAAATCGGTTCAAAGGTTTCGGTAATGGTCATGAAGCCCGAAGATAAAAACGGCGATTTAATATTAAGCAAAAAACGCGCTGACGCTAAATTTGCCTGGGACAATATAATGAACAACCAGACAGCGGATAAACCCATTACCGCGAAAGTTATTAAAGCCACCAAAGGCGGTTATGAGGCTTATTATAAAGGCGTACGTTGCTTCGTTCCAAGTTCACAGCTCCTCGATAGAAGAGACAGTAAGCCTGCTGATTACATAGGCAATTCGTATGAATTTAAAATACTCGAAGTGAATAAAAAACGTAACAATATAATATTATCGCGTAAAGCTTTAGTTGAAGCCGAAGAAAATATCAAACTCGATAAGATTTTTTCGACTCTTCAGGAAGGCAGCACCGTTACCGGCACCGTTAAAAGTTTTACCGAATACGGCGCTTTTATAGATATCGGCGGAATAGACGGCCTTCTTCACATAACCGATATGTCTTATGGCCATGTTTCTAATCCTGCCGATGTGGTAGCTTCGATCGGAAGCGAAATAACCTGTAAAGTTTTAAAACTCGATCGCAAAACTAAAAAAATAAGTCTTGGCCTGAAACAACTTTCAAAAAATCCATGGGAAGAAGTCGGCGATAAATATAAAATCGGTGAAATATATGAATGCACGGTTAAAAATACCGCCGATTACGGAGTATTTGCGACTTTAGAACCCGGCGTTGACGGCCTGATCCATGTATCCGACCTTTCATGGTCCGGAAGAACGCGCCCCGGCGATTTTAAAGCCGGTCAGAAATTAAGCGCGAAAGTTCTCGATGTTAATCTCGAAATAAAAAAGATAAAACTTGGCGTTAAACAGGTTACAAAAGATCCATGGGAAAAAGTAACTGAAACTTATCCTGAAAATACGATTACCAGCGGAAAAATAAAATCTATACTTAATTATGGCTTATTCGTAGAATTAGAAGACGGCATAGAAGGTTTTATTCATATTTCTAACATATCATGGACTAAAAAAATAAATCATCCGTCAGAATTACTTAAAGTCGGCGATACGGTCGAAGTAAAAGTATTAAAACTCGATCTTGAAACTAAAAAAATAAATCTCGGCATTAAACAAACTCATGTAGATCCCTGGACTATGGTTGAATCTAAATTTAAAGTCGAAGATATAATCGAGGGAAAAGTAACTAACGTCAAAAAATTCGGAGCTTTTGTCGAACTCGAAGAAGGCATAGAAGGCCTTATCCACATATCCGATCTTTCGTGGACGAAACGTTTGAATCACGCTAACGAAATGTTAAAAACCGGTGATTCCGTTAAAGTAAAAATAATCGAAATTAATCCGGTAGAAAAAAAGATAGCATTAAGTTATAAGCACTTAACTAAAGATCCCTGGAGCGACATAGAGATGCGTTTTCCGATAGGCTCCGTAGTAGAAGGCAAAATTACACATTTCGCTTCGTTCGGCGCTTTCGTCGAAGTCGAAGAAGGCGTGGAAGGTTTATTACATACGTCAGATCTTTCATGGAACAAAAAATATTCAGATCCATCGGAAGTTCTTAAAGAAAACGAAACCATAAAGGTAATGATTTTAAATATTGATAAAGAAAACAGAAAAATCAGTCTTGGCGTTAAACAGCTTGCACAGGACCCGCTCATAGTTTATAAAGAAAAAATGGACAGCGGCGAGACTATTGAAGGAAAAGTAAAAAGCATACAGGAATATGGCGCGTTTATAGAATTTGATGACGGCATAGAAGGCCTTATTCACATATCTCAGCTTGCCGATGAACGTGTAGATAAAGTCGAAAACGTCGTAAAAGCCGGTCAACAGGTACAGGTAAAGGTTATCGAAGTAAATATGAACGAACGTAAGATAAAATTATCGATGCGCTCTAATGCGTCTCCGGCGGTATCTTCTTCGTCTAATTCAAACGGCCAGCCATCCGGCCATCATTCGTCTAAAGATAAAGATTTAGTAAATAAAATTAATCGTGAAAACGATAACGATTCAGACGACGATACTCCGGAATGGAAGGAAAAACTCGGTTCACTCAATCAGAAATAAAACGAAACTCGAATTAGTCAAAAAGGCAGGTTCAAAACCTGCCTTTTGACTAATCACATGTAATATTTATAAAAATGGAGGGCTACGAATGGCTATTAAAGTTGGTATTAACGGTTTTGGGCGCATAGGAAGAAATTTTTTTCGCGCATGCATTAATGATAACAATATCGAAATAGTGGCGGTCAACGATCTTACCGATCCAAAAACGCTCGCGCATCTTTTAAAATACGACTCGATTCTCGGCATCTTTGCCGCCGATGTTACTTATACTGAAGATTCTATAATAGTTAACGGTAAATCCATAAAAGTGCTTAAAGTAAAAGATCCCGCGGAATTACCGTGGAAAAATCTCGGTGTGGAATATGTCGTCGAATCTACCGGTTTATTCACCGATAAAGAAAAAGCGAAAGCGCATATACAGGCCGGCGCTAAAAAAGTAATAATTTCAGCTCCAGCTAAAAATGAAGATATAACCATAGTTATGGGCGTAAATCAAAATAAATACGATCCGGCGAATCATCATGTAATTTCCAACGCTTCCTGCACCACAAATTGTCTTGCACCCGTCGTTAAAGTTCTGCTCGATAAATTCGGCATTGAAAATGGCCTTATGACGACCATCCATTCATATACTAACGATCAGCCCATACTTGATTTACCTCATAAAAAAGGCGATTTACGCCGGGCGCGCGCGGCCGGAATGTCGATGGTACCTACTACCACCGGGGCCGCTAAAGCCATATCTCTCGTTATTCCAGAAATGAAAGGCAAATTAGATGGTTTTGCCATGAGAGTGCCGACGCCTAACGTTTCAGTAGTGGATCTGGTATGTAATTTAAAAAAAGAAGTCAGTAAAAAAGAAATCAACGAAGCTATGAAACATGCCGCTTCGACCGAATTAAAAGGCATTCTGGCGTATGAAGAAAAAGAACTCGTATCTAAAGATTATTATATGAATGAAAATTCTTCAATATTCGATTCTACGCTCACCTACGTCGCCGGCGAAAAAAGAAAAGAAGGCGATAAAGAAGTAGTTTATGGCAAATGCGTAAAAGTACTTGCATGGTACGATAACGAATGGGGTTATTCATGCCGTGTACGTGATCTTATTAAATATATGGATTCTAAAAAATAAATCAAAGTAAAAATGTAAGCAGAGGCTTTTCGCCTCTGCTTTTTCTTATATGCCCCGCGCTTATAACGTGCTAAAATATTAACATACTTTAAAATAAACGGAGGTTTTAATCAATGAATAAATTCAGCGTAAAAGACATCGATTTTAACGGAGCGAAAGCCCTTGTCAGAGTAGATTTTAACGTACCGGTTAAAAACGGCAATATTACCGATGATACGAGAATAAGAGCCAGCCTGCCTACCATTAATTATTTACTCGAATCCCGCGCGCGCATAATTTTAATGTCACATCTCGGAAAAGCTAAGGGAACGTCTGACCCGCAATATTCGCTCAAACCGGTCGCGGTTCGCCTCGCAGAACTGCTTCCCGGCATAACCGTTAAATTCGCGCCGGATTGCATCGGAGACGAAGTAAAAAAACTTGTCGAATCGCTTAATCAGGGAGAAATTCTTTTACTCGAAAACTTAAGGTTTTATAAAGGCGAAGAGGCCAACGAGCCTGAATTTGCTAAGAAACTCGCTGAATTCGGAGATATATTCGTTAACGATGCATTTGGAACGGCACACCGCGCGCACGCCTCAACGCAGGGCGTCACTAAATTTCTCAGCCCGGCGATAGCCGGATTTTTAATGGAAAAAGAAATTTCCATAATCGGCGGCGCGTTATCGAATCCCGAACGTCCCTTCTACGCGCTTATCGGCGGCGCTAAAGTATCGTCTAAAATAGAAGTTCTTGAAAATCTTCTTAAAATAGTCGATAAACTCGTTATAGGCGGCGGCATGGCATTCACTTTTTTAAAAGCTATGGGAATTGAAACCGGTAAATCGCTTGTAGAAGAAGATAAAATTGAAATCGCTAAAGAAATAATTAAAAAAGCCGAAGAATTGAAAAAAGAAATAATATTACCGGTCGATGCTGTAATTGCAGCTGAAATGAAGGAAGATTCGGCTGAAAAAATCGTAGATATAAATATGATACCTTCTGATATGGCCGGTTACGATATAGGGCCGAAATCGATCGAATATTTTAAAAATATTTTAAAAGACGCACGAACTATTATATGGAATGGGCCAATGGGTGTTTTTGAAACCGCTAAATTC
>CAYQWL010000100.1:0-6874 GCA_964421195.1 uncultured bacterium
CGGTCAGGCCAATATTATATTTAAGCATCATTTTTTTTCGGAGTGTATGATAATCTTGGCCTAATGTTTCAAGTTTCTTTACGATTGGATTATTTTCATCGACTTTTTCGGGATCGGCAGGAAGTATATTAGGAAATGGGAATGTTTCGAAGCAGTCAGAAGGAGTATAGCGTAAATCTTGTTTCATAGTTGATGCATATTTTCTAACCCACATTTCATAAATATTGGATGTAAGTAAAGATAAATATATATTTCTGTCATATGCAAAAATATTTAATGCATTAGAATAAATATAATCATTATTAACAAATGAATGACTTAAATATTTAGAAACAATAGTACTTACTAAAACTCTTTTTAATTCTTTAATTGAGTAATTATAATCACTATGCTGTTTCTCTAAAAATTGATTTCGACCAATTGCATGATAAAGACTTGGTCGTTTTTCTGCATGAATCCACCAATTATCTCTTAACGTTTTTCTATTTTGAAGTTGTCTTTCTTGTTTCACATTCTTTTCAACAATTCTGAATATTTCTAAATATTGTTGGGCTTTTTCAATCGGCCAATCCCAAAAATTAATAACCCATCGACTTGGATCTTGTTTGGGTGTACTGTTTAAATCTTTTCCATTAAGATATGGATATAAAACATCTTTGTTTTTAGGATTTTTTTTAATGAATTCAAGCGCCTCTTCTTCGGATAATGTAAATCCCAGCCCCAGGACAATTGAACCTTGAAATGATCTATTGGCATTTGCTTGCATTACAAAAGGTTTTTTGTCATCTTCAGCGCTTAAAAATGGCGATATCATTTTTACTAAATTATCCCATAGAATTTTTGGGCCATGCCATTTATCTGTCCTACAAATATGTACCCTACTTGTAACTACTGCCGCATTGCCTTCCCACGGTTCGTTTGGAAAAGCAGAGTAAATTGTAGAATATTTTGTTAATTGTGATAGACCGGTTTCACGAGTGTCGCCCTGCGCTATCGTGTTTGTAGCAAGTAGTCCAAAGTTACCTTTATTTTTTAATAGATTAACAGCTCTTAAAAAGAAATAAGCCACCAGATCGGCTGAACCGCGCATTTGATTGGCAAGCATTTCAACTATATACTCGCGGTATTCTTCGCCGAAAAACCCTGTCAATTTCTGGCCGTGCAAAAATGGCGGATTGCCTATAATCGCATCAAATCCTGCCTTTTGCTTATCGACTGAAATGAAAACCTCTGAAAAATTCAGAAGCCAGTGGAATGAATTTTCAAAATCGATCGGCTCGCCATTTAATTTAGCTTTGCTTTTCGCATAAATCTTATCGATTGCATGGTCTTTAAAAAGTTTCGTCAGATGAGCTTTTACTTCATTTAATTCATCATTCGAACGCCTTAATTTCTCAACCTTAATCTTGCGTTCCTTTACCGAAAAATCAGGCAGGGTTTCAATTTCGAGCCTTGCATCGATAGCAATTCCAATCTTCTTTGCATCGAAACTGCTGAATAGATCGTATATCCCGACTTGCGTTATCTTTTCGAGATCTTCTATATTTGTTATGCCGAGCAGCGAATCGCCGCACAATAACTTGTGATCGATAAATGTGAACGGCAGGTCTTTCGCCAGCGTTTCAAGCCAGATCGATAGTTTCGCTATTTCGACGGCCAGCGGGTTGATGTCCACGCCATAAATACATTCCATCGCTACATAGCGCTTTGCATATTTATACTGCTCGCTATATTCGGCCGGCAGCAAAATTTCATCCGGACCGCCTTCGCTTTTCCTGCCATACGGTATCGTTACCGGGCTGTCCGCATTTTCAGATATTTTATGCCAGCTCTCAACCAGCTTATCGGACATATACCTTATCGCCTGCACCAGAAACGCGCCGCTGCCCATCGCCGGATCGCATATCTTTAAATCAAGCAGCTCGTGCGGTGTTCTTAAAATTTTAGGATCGGCTATCTTTCCGGTCAGCTCATTGCCTTTATCGTCTTTTTCCAGTACATAAACTAAAGGATCGAGCGTCGTGCGGACGATCTTTTCAGTCAGCGCCTGCGGCGTGTAATGCGCGCCTGTAGCGCGTCTTTTATCCGATACCGTTAAATACAACGAATTCGGCAGTATTATCTTATCGAGTTGAATTACCGGCGCATGCTGGTATATCCTCGCTTTGATTTCGTCCGGTATGTCTTCGCGTTTTTTCAGGGCGTCAGTATAATTTGACGACTCGCCAAGAAGCTTTTTAACGCGTGCCGCGGTTAATTTTTTGCCGGAGTTTTCAACAATAAAATCAACCAGCGCGTCGTCGAAAGTGTTCATAAGTTTATTCAGGCTGACAACGGTTTCGTTGCTTTTCGGTATTAACTTGACGAGCGTGTCGGACCCCGCGCGCTTTACGGTATAATCGAGCAGGCCTTCATAGATATAACCGATGTGCTCGACGCCGAGCGTTTTATATGAAAATGCCTGACTTATCGTTTCATCGCCGACTTTAGCCGTTGTATGAGTCAATAATTTCAGGCAATTATATATTTCAAAATTAGTCGGACTGAACTGTTTCGAATAGAGCGGCGGATGCTTTTCAGGATCGAATAACTCGCCCGAATACTCGGGGCTTTTGAGATCGTTATGTTCCGAGCCGTAATAAATGAGGTTGAACAACGCCAGGATTCTCTGCCATGCGGATGCGCTGCGGTGAAACATATCCATGCTTTCGCGCTTTTCGTGTTCGAGTTCCTTTACGAGAGTATGGACGCTGTATGAATTATCGTAGAGCATGTCGCCGTAGGGAAGGAGCGCGTGTTCTTCGGCGTATAGCAGAAATATCAGCTTCATTACGGCCGATATCGACATTTCATATACTTTTTCAGGCTTAAAACCCGTAAGCAGCGCGTGATTGCTTTCGCGGTCGCAGCGGTCGAATATTTTAACGAACCGTTCGACGCTGTTTCTTACCTGCTCGCCGAGAGTGTCGGTTACTTCGATCTGCTTTTGATATGATTCACGCGCGAGCGTCAGTAAAATAGAAAGGCAGGCTTTGTCGAGTATCCCGAGAAAAGCGGCAAGAACGGCCTGCTCGTCCATCATATAGCGGCCGCTGAATCCGAGCGTGCAGATACCGCCTTCATCGGGACGATAGACTAATATAAACTCATCGCCGTTGGTGACCAGGCCGAAATGATTTTTCGTTTCATTCAATAGTCTTTGCATTTTAGCGAGCGGCGAGGCTTTCCATTTGCCGTCGATGCTTTCGTTGCGCTTCAGGCTCTGGCCTCTTCTGGAAATATAGATCAAAAGCCTTTCATTGCCGCTTTCCGCTACGCGGTGAGGCTTTAGTTCCTGAACATATTCGGACAGATAGCAGGTGCAGTAATCCGGAATGTTGTTCGATTTGTACAGGTCATATCCGAGTATGCGTTCGAAAATGAAATCATTTATAACCGTCGATGCGTTATCGTCGTCGGATAGTTCGAACTTTTGATAGTTGTTTTTAATAGCCTTGGCTTTTTCGGGCGATACGGTGAATCCGGCCGGAAATTTTTCCAGAAGGACGGGCTCGGATATTATAAGCCCGCCTAATTCGATGAGCGACAACCAATCGGTATGCACGTTTTTATTTTCGATTTTTTTAGCCACGAGCCTCACCCGCCAATTTAGAGGGAATGTAAACCGTTATCGAAAGGAAGAACGATTTTTCGTCTTTGATCCGATAACGTCTGGTTATTTCTTCCGGCTCCTGGACGAGCCTGGTCTTGAGCTCGCCGAGCCTGTAATCGAGCCATTTCATATTTTCGCGAAATTCCTGCTTTTCTTCCTCGGTAAATAACGATAATTGCATATACTCGTCGCCGGTTTTATTCATGAAATCGGCAAGGCGCTTTTTAATTTCATTGATTCTTTCGTTAATCAGTTTTTCAACGGTTTCAGCGTCTCTGGCTGCTTTTTTAGCGAGCGTTTTTTCGATCTTTTCATGCCGGTCGCTCAATTTAGCGCCGATTTCAGCGTTTATATTCTTCTTGTTTTTTTCGATCAATACCCTTATTTTGTCGGCCAGACTCATGCTGATTTCGTCGTATGCGAATTCATTTGATTCAAGCTCAGCTTCGAGATTTTTGGTGTTCTTGAATCCGCCGGTCTCGCCCGGATAGCCGTAAACGCTGACAACCTCTTCATGCAGCAGATGGCCCAGCGCGCCGACGATCAAATAGCGGGCGCTCGCCTTGAGCGCTATCTTATCGAGACCGTCGACTATTTTATAACTCACGCGCGACATCTGGCTGTTAAAGCTGAAAAGCTGTTTCCTGAACTCGCTTATCGAAAATTTAATGAGCGGATGGGCGAGGTGCATGATCGCCGTATCCTCGCGTTCCAGATATTTATTGGGCTCGAATATCAGTTTTAGTAAATTGCCGTTTTTATCCTTGAGATGCTTTCGGGCTGTATGCCAGGATGTTGGCAATTCCTTGATCAGGCCGCACATATTTTTCAGCGCGGGATCGCTGACGGGTTCGATGCCTTTGCCGCCCGTTAATTTAAGCGCGTTATCGACTAACTTTTTGACGTTAGCCAGGTTAATTTTCATATTCTTCTTCGATTCCTCGAAGGAATCGATTAAGCCGCCATATTCGTATTTAGCCGTCAGATATCGCGCCTGATTATATCGCGCCGGCTGTCGTTGATCTCGAACACGCGCGTTTTACCGAGCATCACCTTTTCGATGTTCTTTTCGATTATATCGCTTATGGCGCCCATGTCTTCACGCATGGTCCTGACTTTATCTACTAATACCTGCAAAAATAGCGAGTCTTCGTTGTTGGCGTAAGTAAAGTGGTTAATAAACACTTCGGGCGATTTCTGGCCGTGCCTGTCGATACGGCCGTTGCGCTGCTCCATTTTATTCGGGTTCCACGGAATCTCGTAGTGGATCAGATAACGGCAGAAATGCTGGAGATTGAGGCCTTCGCTCGCGGCGTCGGTCGCTATTAATATCCTGACGCGGCTGCTTTTGGGGTCGGCCTGAAATTCGAACTTGACTTCTTCGCGTTTGGCGTTGTCAGTGCCGCCTGACAGAGTTAATATCCTGCCGCCATCGTCAATCTTAGACAGAATATTTTTGAGGTATTCCATCGAATCCTTATACTCGGTGAATACTATAAGCCGCTCGTTATTCCATGCGCCGCCGCTAAATAATTTATCTTTAATGAATTCGAGAAGTTTTTCCGCTTTCTGATCATGCTTTTGATACGACTCGCTCGAAATTCTGGTTATTTCGGTCAGCAGAGTTTTCTCTTTATCGTTCAAACGCTTCATCACGCGAGTTACTTCTTTAACGGCGTTTTCTTCGAATTCGTCTTTTTCGTTATCGTCTGAAAATGTTTCGGCGGCGGCCTGCGTTATTTTGGTAAGCAGCTTTTCGTCGGCTACATTTCCTTCATCGATTTCGCCAATTGCGTAGTTGTGCCATATTATCGAACGATAAAAGGCGAGCGGTGACGACAGAAGACGCTTCTTAAGCATCGTCATGGCGAAAGTTATTTGAGTGGTGTTGCTCGTTTCAAGGCGCGCTTTGATGTACTGGTTTAGAAGTTCGAACAGCCTGGCGTCGGCATCTTTATTTTCGATGGTTATAGCGCCTATCGACCGTATGGCGAAGTTTTTATTCATTATATTGTCTTTAAGCCTTCGGATCATGACCAGGTCGAGTTGTTTCTGATCTACTTCGGGGCCGCGGTTGAATCGCAGCGGATCGAGCAGTTCGAGCAGCGCCGTGAAACTGTAAGTGAACCCGTTATGGGGCGTGGCGGTTAAAAATAACTTATGCTCGAAGTGCGGAGATATGGCCTGCAGCAGCCTGGTCCTGTCGGAATCTCTTACATAATTCTGGCGGCCGGCCGGAGCGGCGTTGTGCGCTTCGTCGAGAATTAATAAATCCCAGCTTTTAAGAGCGTTATTGCCTGAATCGGATTGCGCAAAAAGGTTTTTAACTTGTTCACGCTTGAAGTAATCGATCGAAATTATAAGGCGCGGGAAAGACGTGAATGGATTAGCATTAAGGCCATATTCACGCCTTAGGTTTAAAAGATATTCCCTGTCGATTATTTTAAATTCGAGCTGGAATTTTTCTTCCATTTCGGCCTGCCACTGAATCGTAAGAGACGCCGGCGTGACGATCAGGATTTTTTTAATGCGGCCGCGCGCCAGAAGCTCGTTGACGATAAGTCCCGCTTCGATGGTTTTGCCGAGCCCGACATCGTCGGCGATAAGCAAATTGACGCGAGGCAGCATTAGCGCGCGCGAAACTGGCTCTAATTGATAGTCTTCGATTTGAATTGCGCCCATGAACGGAGACATTAACTTCGGGCCGTCTAATACGGATGGCGAAGACCATAATATAGCGAGTTCAAGCGCGTCAACTCTGTCAGGATGGTCGAACGGTTCGTTAATAGCGGGAAACGTTTCGTCGTCATATATGTGCCGCGTCTGGTCGTTTTCACGCTCCCAGATAACTTCCATGATGTGCCCGAGTCTGTCGTTATCGACGCATTCGAGAGTCACTTTGGTGCATGCTGGACTCATATCGCCAGTGGCGGCGGCGACGTCGTTAACTATGAAAGTCATATTGCGAACCTGAACTAACTGGCCGATCTGCGGAAGAGACATAAATACCTCTATTTGTAAAATTCTTGGTTGTTAACTAAAATTATCCGGCAAAATGACATGGTTTTAAATAACCTGCAATGCCTGGCGCCGAAACTTGAAAAATCAATTAAACCTTATGCCAGCTTTATTTTTCAATACTGACAGTTTAAAATATTAAGGCTCAAAAGTCAAGTATTTTTATAAAAGTGTCAAGTTAAAGTTAAAATGTCCGGTTTTTAT
>CAYQWL010000100.1:6884-12859 GCA_964421195.1 uncultured bacterium
ATGTGATTTATCTTTGTAAAATGGTCATTCGAGTGTAAAATATTAAGATAATTTACTGCCACAAAACAAATATTATAAAGCTGTTTTTTTATTTATCATATAGCTGAAATATCTTTGAAATTTGTATATATAATTGCAAAAACAGCTAATATATGATAAAATACCGGCAGCGATGATTAAGGTTAATCGAACGGAAAGTGATTATTATGAACGAAAACAAACGCTCCCCTTTTTATAAGCCGCCTGCGGAAGACCCCGATGAGGCCATGATCGCCTCTTGCGCCCCGGCCGGGAATATATTTAAACCCGACGCGGCCGATTTGTCCGCGATACCCGGTAAAATTAAAGTAGATCTGAGCACGGCGCTCGAAAATTTCCTGTTAACCGCGGCCGGCATAACCGCATTCATAGCTTTTTTCCTCTACATCAACGGAGCCTTCGACGGCAAGAAAACTCAGGCGAATCCGGAATTGTTAAAATTCGTTCCGATAGCGCTCGGTTTCATGGCGGCGGCGATAGCTTGCTGGCTCGGCACCGATAATTATTATATTATAAACGTCACAAAACGAAAATTATTATATCATTTCAAGATTTTTTTCATCATTAAAATAACTGCCGTAGCCGATTTTGAAGAAATTCACGCATTCGGCGTCACGGGCGTCCGGCACACTCATAAAGGCAATGTCTGGTGGAAATATAAGATCTGCGCGGTAAAAAATGACGGCGAATTTATAGATTTAAGCAATGAGGCCGGCCCTGAAAAACTCGACGAGCTTAACGACAGAGCGAAAGGAATGGCGGCGGTCGCCGGCTGCCTGTTCGCTAAAGGCGGCGAATGGTCTAAACTTTCGTTTGATCAAGGAAGCTGTGCCCTGAATGTGATATCTTTTCCGGAAGAATGCCCTTTATCTTTCGTAGAAACGATGAAAGAACTTAAAAATATAAGGTTATCATTTACATTTTTCATAATAATTACGATAATTATCGCTTTGTTTTGCCTTATGATGTATTTTTTACTGACTCCGCCTGTATAAACAATTATTTTACTTTGATATCATAAATATTATAAATTTAGGGGTGTAATATGCAAAATATAAACTGGCCTGAAAAATTCAAAATCGCTAAATAAAAAATATTTAATGGAGGTCATTTTCATGCGCATACTCGGAATCGTCGGCTCGATGCGTAAAAACAAATATACGAATTTATTAGTAAACAGCGTTATCGATAATATTAAGGAGGCGATGCCCGAAGCTTCTTCGGAAATTATATACGCGGTTGATAAACAGATCGAACCGTGCCGAGTTACCTGCAATAAGTTTTGTTCTGAAAATCCTTATAAATGCGTTGTTGCCGATGGAGCTGCCGAAACGATCGAGGCTATGATAAAGGCGGACTTGATTGTTATCGGAACGCCGCTTTATTTTCGCAGCGCGCCATCTAAATTTTATACACTGATCGAAAAAATTATCGCAATATTTTTTAATTATGAGGCCGGCGGAAAAGTTCTGGTTGAATCGCCCTTAAAAAATAAGCCGTGCGGTCTCGTGGGCGTGGCGGAATATTCCAACCCGCACCAGATGCTCGAATATTTAAATGATTTCTGTACGCTGCTTAACATGAGCCCTGTCAGGATATCTAAATTTCCTTATCTTGGCGTCAGCGGTCAGGGCGATGTTACTAAAGATGACATATTTAAACCCTTTGAAAGATCAAAAGACCTTGCGGCGGCATTGGTTAAAGAATTTAATGCCGGCGCGAGGCAAAAATAATTATCTTTTAGAGGTTGCTTTCAGGATTACTCAGCTTGCGCTCGCGTGTTACGGAACAAATCAGGTGCTTGGATCGATGTATTTAATATTGACTTTGAAGTTAATACTTTATTTTATATATTTAACTAAATTAAATGTCGAATAAATGCCGAATAAATTGACACTTTTTTTTATTTTTGCTATAATTCAAGTATATAACTCTATTTGATAGGTAAATTTTTATTTATTTTGCTAAAATAAGTTCGAATACTTTTCATGAGAACTTCATGAGAACTCCATGAGAACTCGATGTTTTGCTTTTAAAAATTTGATTTGAGTTGATTTGAGTTTTTAACTATTGTTTATTATATTATTATTATTTATATTTATTATTTATTGATTATAATAGTTAATCAAAGGTATTTCAGGTGTTTTATGAATTTTATGTTTATCGCTAAAAAATCCAATCAAAATTGTAGAATATATCATGTGTTATTTTTAAATATGCGCGGCGTAACTATTGTAGAGCTTATTATAGGCATACTGATACTCGGATTTATGCTTGTTTCAACATTTTCTATGTTCGGATCTGAAATCGGCACGATCAGCCGCACTCGTGATTATTCAGCCGCTGTTTTAGTCGCTCAAGAAACTATTGAATCTATTAAAAATTTTCCTTTTGAAAAAATAGATGATGCCGATGCGGCAAACGAATCTATTGAATCTTATATAAACGGCGCCGCCGTTTCGCCTCAATATCAGCATGTCGTTAATATAGGCAAAACGGCATTTGAAAGAACCGTTACCATAACCGATGTTACCGGCGCTTCCGGTTTGCCGCTCAGCCTTAAAGCAGTAGAACTTGAAATTAAATGGAAAAACGAAGAGGATAAAAATCTTTCTTACAGAGTCGCAACCTGTATTACTAAAACTCATTAAGCAATGCTTTGAATTCAATATTATTGTTATATAACGATAGTAGTAATGATAATAAAATAAAAATTGATATAAAATATAAAATTAATAAAGTAAATAAATAAATTGGAAATTAGCATGAAATTAGAAATGAAAGGTAAAATAAATAATATAAAAGTTGAGGCGAATATTAAAAAACATGCCGGCCGGCGAGCGTTTTCGATTATCGAAATAGTGGTCGTGGTGGCCGTTTTAGCGGCTATTTCGAGCGGCGCGTTTTATCTTTTCCGCGGCGCCGTTAAAATGTCAGAAAAAGGCACGCAAATGATGGATTATCATCAGCGCGCTCATCGTATAATAATGCGTCTTACTCGCGATATTAAAGAAGCGAGTTATATTAAGCCTGATTCGCCGGCGTTAATTACGCAGGATAAAATTGCGAATCTTACGGTAAGCCCTGAAACGCAAAAGATTGAAATAGTGAAACAAAAGCCTGATTTTACAAAAACGCCGGCCGGGCCTTCGAAACATGTCGAATATGACGAGGAGCTCGTTACTTATAAGGTTGAACCTATAGCCGGAACAAGCGATTACAGGCTTATGCGTCAGCAGGATTCCGGGCCAGAAGAAATTGTGTCCGCGGGTATCGCCGAATTACTGTTTTATCGTATAGAGGGTGAGACGCAGGCGGCGGCTAACGGTCCTAAAATATATGGCGCGGGGCCTAAAACCGTATATATAAATTTAAAAATGATAGTGCCGTCGGATTCTGATAATCCGGCTATTAAAGGTTATCCGATTGAATATAAAACTGCCGTCGCGGTACGCGGCTGTCAGTTATAAAAGGCCGGTGAAAAAATATGATTAATTTTATTATACGCGATAATTTTAAAAAAATTATATATACCCGCCGGGCTATATTTTATCCCATGGTAATGTTAGCCGCAATTATAGTAGTTGGTTTTGCTTACGCTTTTCATCGGTACCGCGTGGCGCAGATAGCTATGACCGATGAGCTTGCCCGATTTTACGCCGCGAGCTGTATAGCTGAAGCGGGAATTTCATGCGCCATTGCGGAATTACGCGTCAGCGCTTCCGGCTGGAAAACGCATAATATCGATGCTGCGAATTTCAGCTGGGGAGCCGCGGCGGCCCATAATAACGTTATACAGCCGTCGGGTTCGCTTACCGATTTTACCGGTTCTAACGGATCGGCCTCTGGAAAATTCGGCCAGCTTGGAGAATTTAAGGTCCGCTGCGGATTGCTGCCGGCTAAAGATAATCCGGATACAAAAGCGGTCAATGAAAGTAATATGTTTTATAAAATCGAATCTGTCGGGAAATATGTAAATACTTATGTAAAAGTATCTACTATTGTAGAAGCGCGAAATCTTTCCGAATTTCTCGTTTATGACGGCGATTTTCTCGATATGGTACTTGGCGTGGCTAACAGTATTTTACCTGACGCGGCAAATCATTATCGTATAGGCACATTATACGGCAGGCAATTCGTTTTTCTGGGTACGGTAAACGGAGGGCCGCAGCTTGAATTTAAGGATATGACCGATATAATGTCCGGCTCGACCGGTGAAATTTATACTCTTGATAATCGCGTCATTTTAAATACAAAACAACTTGGCCGTTCCGCTAATTCTTCTAAAACTTTACTCGCACCTGCGCAGGGCGGCGAGATAAACAGCGTCGCTCAAATAAGCCGGTCGCCCGGCTGGAACGCTAATTTCGATACAGTAAACGGGGTTTTAAAAGACGCTCAGCACGGCGGACGTGATCTTCCTATAATCAGCGCTAAAAATTTTCTTGTTAAATATAAAAATCTCGCTAAAAATGGCGGGTTATATATAAGCGCGCCTGGAAATAATTTCGGCGTATCAAATACAGATTCCTCTAATTTTTATAAATTTGAAAATCCATATAAAATAAGAGACGGGCAGGCAGTAGATATGGCCGATATGCGTTACATTGATTTTGGGGCCGACGTTTCCGAACGCGCTAAAACGAATGGCGATCCGGCTTTTAATCTTCAATTTTTCGCGGGCCATTACCGGCCTTCTAATCTTGACGCGGCTGTAATGGCAAAGCTTGAAGCGCCGGGCTTTAACGGCGTTATATTTTCAGAAGTGCCGCTTCGTATTCGCGGCAACCCGCCGCGCGATCTGGTAATAGCTTCGGATAAAGACATTTATATATGCGGCGATTTGAACCAGACTACCGATGTTTTGCAAAATTACGCGGATGATACTTTTTTTGAATATCAGCCCAATCCTGTAAATGCTCAGAAATATCTCGACGAAGATACGATTTATCGAAACGCTCATATAAATATTCCGAAAGGTTTATATCGGCACCGTGTTACGGTTTTTTCGAACGCGAAAGTATGGTATGATTATACCAGACCGGATATGGTTTTTGAAAATGAACTGAAACCTTTTATAGAATGGAAGCTTGCCGTTGAACTGGCTGGAAACGGCGCGGCCGCCGATAAAAAAGACGTTTATGATAAAATAATTAAATTTAAAATGAACGGCAATAAAATTGATGTAAATAATATAGCCGTAGATTATATTCTTGAGGGCAAACCCGCTTCGATATTAAAAGCCGCCGAAACCGCCGATAATTGGGGCCCGGTTTCTTCTTCGTCATCGCTCGCTTCTTTTTGCGCCGATACGGCCAATGTGAGGCTGATTACATATTTAAATTCTCTTCTGGCGGGCGGAAATCCGGCGGTTACGGCTGAAGATTTTATTAAAAATACTCAGTTTAAAATGCGTGATGTTAATAATCCCGCTAATTTTCAAACTAAAAATTTTCTTGAAATAATTAACGATCCAAATTCGCCGGGAAAGCTTAATGCAGCCGCCCGTACGGCTTTAGTCGACGCTATATTTAATAAAATAAGCGAAATTAAACCTGACTGCCTCTGGGCCAATCATCAAACTACCGGATATGCCGGTCCTGATATTATATCCGATGCCGCCGATCCGTCAAAACCTTCCGCGAAAGCTTCACTGATAGGCCAGCTTTACCATGAAACAGGAATTATATTTACAGTAAAAAAAGAATATTGCCAGTTTAAAAAAGCCTCACCTAATGAGTTTGAATTTGATCGTTTATTTATGCCGGAAATAACTATTAATGCAAGAATAATTACTTCCGATTTACGCCGCCCCGATTCTACCTGGCATATAGGAAATACGCCGCAGGCTATTTATAACGAACTTGGCAATCGTTACCTGCCAAATTGCGGTTACAGACAATATATGCCGCAGGTAACCGCTATATTCAGACTGC
>CAYQWL010000100.1:12869-13540 GCA_964421195.1 uncultured bacterium
GTTCCGAAATATTTTTGCGTGAAAATAACGTGCCGCCGCCGATGACCGGACAGGTTTACTGGCCTAATTTACGCCGTAAAATGTACGATTCCGCGCTCACTAATTTTGAAGACCCGCAGGGACTTACAAATTATGGACTTGCTTCCTGGCTTATGAATAAAACAAATAAAAATGAATTTGACGTTTATTAATTATGAAATCAGCTGTATCTACTTCTATTTTCTGGAAAACTCCGGCGGACTGTCAGGATTATTGTAGTATTATAAAGTCCGCGGGTTTTGATTATATCGAACTCGATTCTCATAGTATATTAAAAAATTCTTGTGAACCTCGATTTTTATTTTTAAACGCCGGTCAGAAAATTGAAGTTCGTTCAGATGCTATACAATCGGGAAGCCGTATTTTTTTAGAATGTCCGAAAATTCCAGTGATTTCAAGCGTTCATATGCCCTATACTTATCCAATTTCCGTTTCTTCAAAGCGAATTCGTGCGCTTGCGGTAAAAAACTATGCCGCCGCAATAGAAAAAATTATCGATAAAATCGAACTGCCACGAACTACGCCATTGATTTTAGTTTTTCATCCTGGAATTCATTGTGATAAAGCGCCTTATTATGAACAAAAACAGGCTGTTGAAGAGGGAATTAAAGAACTCGGCGCATTGTTCGGAT
>CAYQWL010000101.1:0-13292 GCA_964421195.1 uncultured bacterium
CTAATTTTACCGCATTTGATTCTTTGATTCCGCTTGAAAAAATAAGTAATGTTTTTGGCGCTATTGCTGATTTTGGTATATCTAACAGCCAGCTTTTTGAAAAAGGCCGGGGTTTTTCTTTTGATGATGACGCGTCGCTCGATATGCGTTTAAATCCGGCTGCGCAGGAATTATCGGCGGCCGACGCCGTTAATGGATTGACCGAAAAAGAGCTCGCTGATATATTTTATAATTTAGCCGACGAACGTTTATCGCGTCAGATCGCACGCGCTTTAATAGTGGAACGCGGTATAAAAAAAATAGATAATTGCCGTCATCTGGCTGATATAGTTAGAAGCGTATATAAACGTCATCCGTATGTAAAAACGGGCGTCGATTTCGCGACTAAAACTATTATGGCGCTGCGAATTTTCGTTAACTCAGAATTGGATAATATTAAAACGCTTTTATTAAAAACCTCGATGCTTTTTGGTAAAAATTCTCGTTTGTTTGCCATCACTTTTCATTCGAATGAAGACCGTATAGTAAAAGAATTTATTAAACGGGAATCGCGCGGTTGTATATGCCCCCCTGAAGTTTTAATGTGCCGTTGCGGCCATAGCGCTTTATTAAGGCCGGTTAATAAAAAACCAATTTGCGCCCTGGAAGAAGAAATTAATATTAATCCGCGCAGCCGTTCGGCTAAAATGAGAATAATAGAATTTACGCGGGGGCCGGTTTTATAAATGAAAGTATTATCATTTAATAATGAAAACGATAATGACATAGCTTTGAAAAGGCAGTTATCGATAAAAAAAATATCGCAAAACAAAAAAAATCTGGTATTTTTTTATATATTGATAGCCGTTTTACTCTGCACGATGGTGCTGGCTTATGTGTGGTCTTTCGTTAAAATGGTGGAAATCAGAGTTGTGCTTAATAAATTTAATTCGCGATATAAAGATGCGCTTAAAGAACGCGATAATTTGATGGCTGAACGAGCGAAACTTTCTGCTATGAATCGTATTGAACAGATAGCGCGCAGCCAGTTGATGATGAATCTTCCGACGCAGGTGGAATACGTATCACTTCTTCAGAATCAGCAAAATACTTCCGAAATAGAAGCTGGCGCGGCACGTGCTGAATATTGATTTTACCGGGCGATTCGGGATAAAATATTTAATTTTTTAAAATAAGCATGTAAAGATATGTATGATTTTATAGAAGTAAAAAGAACGCATAAAAGCCGGTTAATTTTCGTTGGAATTATAGTTTGTATTTATACGTTATTAGTTATAGCCAGACTTTATCGCGTACAGATAAAAGAACATGAAAAATGGAAATCGCTTGGCAGAAAGACCGTTAAATATCCGGTAGTTAAAAAGCGCGGTACTATTTATGACCGTAATTTAAGTAAGCTTGCGATTTCTTCGCCTGTAAAGTCATGTTATATATGCCCGGAAGAAGTGCTCACCAATTCAGAAGGCGTGGCTATGGAGCTTTCGAAACGTCTCGGAGTTAATAAAGAAAAAGTTCTGCAGGCTGCTTTGAGAAAATCTAAGTTTGTATGGATAAAAAGGGCTGTAAGCGATGAAACCGCTGAAGAAATACAAAAATTGAATTTGCCGGGCGTTTATTTTAAAAACGAATTTAAACGCGTATATCCTTATGGCGGTCTGGCATCTAATTTACTTGGCTGCGTCGGTCAGGACGGAGGCGGTATTCTCGATAATAAAGGCCTCGAAGGCATTGAATTAGTTTATAATAGTTATTTAAAAGGCATTACCGGTGTAATAAAAAAACAATTTGAATCGAAAGCGGCTGCGGGCGCTAAAAATTGGGATGTAGATTCACGTTATTTTGGCGGCGTCTCAATTCATTTGACTATAGATGATATAATCCAGAGCATTATTGAAAAAGAACTTGACTATCTTTATAAATTTTATAAACCTAAATCGGCTTTTATAATAGTACAGAATCCGTTGAGCGGAGAATTGCTCGGTATTGCGAGCCGGCCAGGTTATGACGCGAATAATCTTAAAGGCACGACGGCTGAGATGCGTAAAAATCGCGCTTTGCTCGATGTTTATGAACCCGGTTCTACTTTTAAATTATTCACATTTGCTTCGGCGCTCGAAAGCGGCGCTATAAATGATAATGAAGTATTTACCTGCGATGGGTCTATAAAAATATTTAACGATCAGTTTTCAATAAAATGTCACGACGTGCATCGTAAGCAAACATATCTCGAAGCGTTCGCTAATTCATGTAATCCGGTTACAATTCAGATAGCCTCAAAGGTCGGTAAGGATAAATTTTATAAATTTATTAAAAAAGCGGGCTTTGGCTCGCATACTAATATTTTGCCGAACGCCGGAGAATCGGCGGGAATATTGCGTGAACCGGTTCGCTGGTCCGCACTTTCACTTCCTTCCATGTCGATGGGACAGGAAATAGGCGTTAACGGAGTTCAGCTTATATCCGCAGCGTCGGCGGTATTAAACGGCGGAGTAATGATGAAACCGATATTGGTTACTGCGCTGGAAGATTCTAATAGTAAAACCATTCGTAAATTTGAAATAGAACCTTATGCGACGCTTTTTTCGAAGGCAACGGCCGATAAAATGAAAAACGCGCTCAGAAAAGTGGTGGCTGCCGGAACCGGAAAAAAAGCGGCAGTAGAAGGCTATGATATCCTCGGTAAAACCGGTACCGCTCAAAAATCAACGGGCCGTGCTTATGAAGCCGGAAGATATTTTTCTTCGTTTCTCGGCTTTATAAACGAACCTCATTTTAAACTTTCGGTTCTCGTAGTTATAAACGAACCGGAGCTTCCTGCTGGAGTAAAAGACGTACATGGAGGGACCGTCGCCGCCCCCGCTTTTAAAAATGTGGCCGAAAAAATTCTTATGTATTATAATATATTGCCTGAGGAGAAGAAGATCGAGACTTTTATTTCGACTAACGAACTTCAAAAATCCGTGAAAATACCTGATATTGTGGGTATGACTGTTAACGAGGCAAAAAGCGCGTATGAAAATAAAATAAAGATACAATTTCTTGGCGGCGGCCCTTTAGTGGTCAAGCAGTTTCCAAAACCTTTTAAATTTATATCCGGCGATGAAAGCGTTATAGCTTATCTTGGCACGAATGAAGATTTGAACGCTAATCAAAAAAATGAGAAAAATTTTTTTATGCCGATGCTTATCGGTAAATCAATGAAAGAGTCGCTCGAAATTCTTAAGAATTATAACATGTCTTTCGAATTCAGCGGTTCAGGATTTGTTGCCGAGCAAAGTCCTCTTCCGGGAGAGCTGCTTTCAGATAACGGTATGGTAAAGTTGAATTTTTCTATGAATAAAAATTAGGTGATTTAAATGTCGATGCTTTTGAGTGAAATAATTAAGTATTGCGGTTCGGACGAATTAATTAATTATAAGCCTGAACGCGATGGCGGTGTTATAATAAGAGATATAGTCAACGATACCCGCCGTTCATGCGCTGATTCATTATTTATAGCTATGCGCGGCAATAATTTTGACAGTCATAAACATATTGAAAAAATGATCGAAGCCGGCGCGCGCGCGCTTGTCGTCGAAAGGCGCATCGATTTGAATTCTATAGAAGTGCCGGTTATATTGACGCGCTCATCTTATGAATTCACTAAAAAAATAGCCGCTCCTTTTTATTCTTATCCGTCGCGCCGGCTTTTATTAAACGGTATAACCGGAACGAACGGCAAGACTACTACGTCTTATTTCGCCCGTTCGGTGCTCTCACAAAAATATAGTGAATGCGGTCTTATCGGGACCATTGAATACGTTATCGGCGGCGCCCGGATAGATGCGCCCAATACGACTCCCGAACCGCTTTTCTTTCAAAAACATCTTGCGGCGATGGTTGAATATGGTTTGAAAGCCGCTGTAATGGAAGTTTCTTCACATGCGATTAAGCTCGGCCGTATTGATAATACTGAATTTGATAATCTTATATTTACTAATCTGTCAAAAGAACACACCGAGTTTCATCCTGATATGGACGATTATTTTAAAACTAAAGCGTCGATTTTTTATAAAATGATTTCCGGCGTCCCGCAGGAACATAAAAAAAAATATCAAAACGCTATTATTAATGTCGATGACAATTACGGCCGCATTCTTGCCGCCGGGTTAAAAAAAACTTCGCCTGAAAAGGTTTTTACATATTCGATTCATAAAAACGCGGAAGCATCGATTTATGCGGATATAGCGGATATTAAAATTGACGGCGCTGATTTTATTTTAAATTATAAAAGTAATAAAATACCGATACATCTTAATTTGACTGGTGTTTTTAATATTTATAACGCTCTGGCGGCCGCTGCGCTTGGAATAAGATGCGGCCTTTCGCTTCGTGAAATAAAAGCGGGGCTTGAATATGTTACGAGCGTTCCGGGCCGTTTTGAACGGGTGGACGCGCCGTGCCGGAATAAAAAAATAGATGTTTTTGTCGATTTTGCGCATACTCCGGAAAGTTTTGTAAATGTTATAAATCTGGCGCGCGAGCTTAAACCCGCGAGGATTATAACGGTTTTTGGTTGCGGCGGCGATCGCTCGCGTGAAAAAAGGCCGATGATGGGATATAATGCAGTTTCGGCGAGCGACCTTACGATAATAACTTCGGATAATCCGAGGACCGAGGAGCCGATGAATATAATAAATGATATTGTTCCTGGCGCGCGTAAAGCTGAAAATCTATTTAAAATAGTTCCGGATCGAAAGGAAGCTATAAAAATGGCGATTTTTTCGGCGAAGGCCGGAGATGTTGTGCTTGTTCTCGGAAAGGGACATGAAAAATATCAAATAATAGGAAACGAAAAAATACATTTCGATGATTGTGAAACGGCGCTTGAATATTTAAAGCAACTGTGAAATTTGTCATTGAAAAAATTAGCGGAATGCCCGACTGTTCCAGTTAATGCGAATAAATTATAAATTATATATACTGGTTATTGTTAATGTAATGTTAATTCTTATATTAAGAAAGGCAGAAATTTAATATGTTACTTACTGCAAAATTACTCGATGAAATAGGCGGAGCGCTTTCTTTAAATACGGCAGGCGCGTCGCGCGCCGATTTACCGCTTGGCCCGCCCTCGATAGATACTCGTAAAATAAGTGCGGGCGATACTTTTTTTGGTATTGCCGGTGAAAACCGTAACGGATGCGATTATTTCGAGCAGGCAATTGAAAAAGGCGCTTCCTGCGTAGTGTTATCTTTTGATTATCGTGAAAAATTTGAAAAATCCGATATAGCCCGTCGTAATAAAACGGCTGCGGTGTTTGTCGAAGATACCCGTATCGCGTTGCGCCGTATGGGATTTTCAAATCGCCTGGCGCATTGCATTCCTTTTGTAGCGGTAACGGGGTCTAACGGTAAAACTACGACTAAAGAGCTTATAGCCGCATTATTATCGTCTAAATATAAGGTGTTTAAAACTGCCGGTAATTTTAATAATGAACTCGGACTTCCAATGCAGTTAATGAACCTTGATGCCGCTCATGAAGTGGGAGTCGTGGAACTGGGTATGAGCGCGCCCGGCGAGATAGATTCGCTCGCTTCTTTAGTTTTGCCGCGTATAGGCGTTATTACCTGTGTCGGCCCGTCGCATATCGAATATTTAAAAACACTTAAAAATATAGCCAGAGCTAAGGCTGAGATGATACCGCGCATCGATACGCAGGGCTGTCTTATACTTAATTATGATAATAATTATACCCGTAAAATGGCGTCTCTTTATTCAGGCAGAATTATAGGCTATTCGGTCGAGAACCGTTCGTCTAATATACAGGCGTGTAAAGTAAAACTTAACGAAAGCGGGTTTTATAGTTTTGACTGCGTTATAAAGACTAATAATAAAAACTATCCGCCGTTTCGAGTTTCATTGAATCTTGCGGGCCGGCACAATATATTAAACGCGCTTGCCGCTATAGGCGTTGCGGTCGAATTTGGCGTTTCGAGCGAAACTATAGTAAAAGTTTTAAATGAATTTAACGGCGTTAATAAACGGATGGAGCTTATTAAATTATCCGGCGGCGTAACGGTGTTGAACGATTGTTATAACGCCAATCCGCTTTCTATGAGATCCGCGCTTGAAACTATATCTGAGTTTAAAAATTTAGCCGGCCGCCGGGTGGCTATTATAGGCGATATGCTTGAACTTGGTAACTGGAGCGTGCGCGCTCATTCAGAAATCGGTAAATTTGCGGCTAAATGCGGCGTTGATTTTTTGATTACCGTCGGTGAAAAATCCAGATATGTAATGCAAGCCGCGATCGATGCGGGATTAGAATTAAAAAGCGTTCTGCATTTTGATGATTCGGTTGAAACAGCGGGCAGAATTAATGAATTTATAAGATCGGGCGATTTCGTATTGCTCAAAGGTTCGCGCGGAATGAAGCTCGAAGTGGTTTTAAGCGCGCTTCAGGGGGAGAAGTAAGATGTTTCATTTTATACTGTCGGGCGCGATATCACAGCTTACCGCTATGATATCGGTGCGGACTCTGTTTGCCGTGCTTACCTCGTTTATAATAACGTTATTTCTGGTGCCGATAGTCATTAAAAATATACAGAGCCGTAAAGCGGGACAGAATATACGCAAGCTTGGCCCTGAGTCGCATTATCAAAAAGCCGGCCGGCCGACCATGGGCGGCATAGCTATGGTTATAGCGATTTGCGTTACCAGCCTTATATGGTGTCAATTGAACGAATTTGTAATTATAACGGTCGTGAGCACGATCTGGCTGGGTATGGTCGGATTTCTCGACGATATGCTTAAATTCAGCCGGAAAAGTTCCGACGGCCTGAGCGCGAAATCGAAAATGGCGTTGATATTATTTCTTGGCGCCGCAATCGGCCTTTTTTTGTATATGAATAAAGTAGTGCCTTCGACGATATTCGTTCCTGTTTTGAATCAGGAGTTTGAGATCGGCTGGCTCTATGTTTTTTTCGTTATATTTATAATTTCGAGCTGGTCTAATGCGGTAAATCTCACTGACGGTCTCGACGGGCTGGCGATAGGCATTGTAATTCTCGTCGCCGTGGCTCTTGGCGGCGTTTCTTATCTTGCCGGCAATGCAATTTTTTCAAAGCATGTAGGGCTTCCTTTTGTAAGGGGCGCGGGCGAATTGACCGTTTATTGCGCCGCAATCGCGGGCGCGGGAATAGGTTTTTTCTGGTATAATGCTTCTCCAGCTGAAATATTTATGGGCGATGTGGGTTCGCTCGCTCTTGGCGGCGCGCTTGGCTTGATTTCGGTATTTACTAAAAGCGAACTGCTTTTAGCCGTTATAGGAGCTATTTTTGTCGTAGAAGCGCTTTCGGTTATGATACAGGTGTTCAGTTTTAAATTTTTCGGCCGCCGGGTTTTTAAAATGAGTCCGATACATCATCATTTTGAACTTTCCGGCTGGCCTGAAACTAAAGTAGTTGCTCGTTTCTGGATTGTAACCATGATTTTAATACTCGCCGGGCTCTGTATACTCGGCCTCAATACTTTATTAGCGTCTAAAGCGATAATTAATTGAAGAATCGAGTGTGGCAATTTAATGAGTGATATGGTAATCTCGAATCGGCCTGACGCGGTTTGTGGGGCGGTGGAGCAAATATTATCTGAACTTTTACGTTTCGGAGTTTCGAATGAGTCTTTTTATGACGTGAAATTGATTCTGTCGGAATTGTTCGTTAATGCGCTTACGCATGGGAATAAAAACGATCCGTCAAAAAAAATTATGATTTTTTATTCGATAGATGAACTGAAATTTGTTTTTACCATAACCGACGAAGGCGGAGGATTCGATTATAATAACCTGCATGATCCTTCTGAAAGTGATAATTTAGTTAAGCTTTCCGGCCGGGGATTATTCCTGGTTAAGCATCTTAGCGATTCCGTAGTTTTTAATTCTACTGGAAATTCAGTGAGCGTAGAAAAAATTTTTATATGATAATGGCGTGGAAAAATATTTTAATATTAATAACGTTCGAATGTCAAACCTGTTTGATAAATTTGTAAATTAATATTGTATAAATTGAAAGGTATTCTTTATGCGAGCAGAGTTGAAAAAAAGTCTTTTTACCGCTATATCCGAATTGAAATCAAAAAACGTTCTTGTATGCGGCCTGGCATTAAGCGGCGTAGAAGCGGCTGCGTTTTTAGCCAGAAACGGCGCGAACGTGAGTGTTACCGATATAAAAACCGCGGGGGAACTTTCGGATAATATCGAAAAACTCGGCGCGTTTTCTGATAATATTAATTACGAGCTTGGAACTCATTCTAAAGAAATGTTCGAACGTCAGGATTTAATAATTGTGAGTCCTGGAGTCGCATGTGATTCGCGGTATTTAAAATATGCTCTCGATTCAGGTGTGCGCGTGGTTTCGGAAGTGGAGTTCGCATCCTGGTTTACGGCGGCGCCATATGCCGCGGTAACGGGAACTAATGGTAAAACGACTACAACTACGCTTGTTTATGAAATATTAAAAAAATCGGATATGTTCGATAAGGTTTATATTGGCGGTAATATAGGTGTAGCGTTCAGTAAATTTGCTGCGGAAGCAGGGATATCGGATGTTTCGGTTCTTGAAATCAGCAGTTTTCAGATGGAATTTGCTTCGAGTTTTTCGCCTCGCGCCGCCGCGCTGCTTAATATTACCGAAGACCATTTAAACCGCCATCATGATATGCGAACTTATATTGATATGAAAATGAGAGTTTTTCAAAATCAGCAAAAAAATGATTGCGCGGTTATAAACGCATGCGACCCTCTTGTTATGGAGCGTAAAAGCGATATTAGATCGCGGGTTTATAGTTTCGCCGCGCGCGGCCCGGAATTTAATGATAAGGCGGATGTTTTTGTCCGGGATGGAAGCCTGTGGTTAAAAGAAGAATCCGGTGAGCCGGCCGAAGTTATTAAAACCTCTGAAATAGGAATTATCGGTCTTCATAATCTTGCAAATTCGGCTGCTGCCGCGGCTTTATGCCGGTACGGGTTTGGCGCGCCGTTAGAAGCCATAACATGCGTATTAAAAAATTTCAGGGGCGTCAGGCACAGGCTCGAGTTTATTGCCGATATCGGCGAAGTTTCTTTTTATAATGATTCCAAAGCCACCAACGAAGATTCTACAAAAGTAGCGCTCGCTTCATTTAAAAAACCGGTTATATTGATCGCGGGCGGTTCTGATAAAGGTTCTGATTTCCATAACTTTGCCTGTGATATAACGGCTTCGAGCGTAAAAAAAATATTTCTTATCGGACAGGTGCGTGAAAAAATTAAAGAAGTTCTTATGCGCCGGGGTTTTAATAATGTTACGGCGGCCGATACGCTTGAAGAGTGCGTTGAAAAAGCTTTTTATGAAGCGCGCCGGGGCGATGTAGTTTTACTTTCTCCCGCCTGCGCGAGTCTTGATATGTTTAAAAATTACGAGCAGCGCGGCGATATTTTCGCCGCCTGCGTCAATAAATTAAAAAAAGCTCATGACGGCTGTACGGCCGAATTCGATGCGGGGGATCGATTTTGAAAATAAAAGAAGTCGGTTTCGATTTAACGCTGTTTTTAATAATAGTACTTCTTGCCTGTCTGGGTATAATTATGATATATAGCAGCAGTTACTTTACCGCGCTCGATATGACTAAAAAATCCGGTTTTTTTTTGCAGAAACAGCTTCTGGCGCTTGGAATCGGTTTCGCCATGATGCTGATTTTTTCGCAGATAAGTTACTGGAAATTAAAAAAAATAGCTATTCCCTTTTTTATCGGCGTAGTATTATTTTTAATGATAGTGCTTTTGCTTCCGCCGATTAAAGGAAGCAGCCGCTGGATTAACATAGGTATTTTCGGCCTTCAGCCTTCGGAATTCGCGAAGTTATCTATTATAATATTGTTTTCGAGCATGATCTCGGCCAGACAGGAAAAGATGAGCGGTTTTTCATCCGGGATACTTCCTTTTATATCGATTCTTATCCCTGTTAATTTTCTTATTTTAAAACAGCCTGATCTTGGAACTGCTTCAATGCTTACCATAATAGCTTTTTTTCTTATTTATGCCGGAGGCGCGAGTTTCGGGCAGCTCGCTCTTGTGGCCGCTACGTTTACTGGCGGCGCTTTTATAGTTATAATTAACAGTCTTTATAAGATGAAAAGAGTGATTGCCTGGCTTGATCCATTCAAAGATGCTTCGGGCGCCGGATATCATATAATTCAATCGCTTATAGCCATAGGTTCCGGCGGAATCACCGGGCTCGGCCTTGCTCAATCCAGGCAAAAATTCAGCTCTCTTCCCGAACAATACACCGATTTTATTTTCGCTATTATATGTGAAGAATTGGGGTTTCTTGGCGCGATCACCGTTATTTTTCTTTTTATGGCGCTTTTATGGCGCGGTATTTATATAGCCCGCCGCGCGCCTGACCTTTTTGGTTTTTTGCTCGCCGGCGGTATAACTTTTTATGTTTTCGTTCAGGCTTCAATTAATATAAGCGTTGTGCTTAACATAGTGCCCGTTACCGGCGTTCCGCTCCCTTTTATCAGTTATGGCGGCTGCTCTTTGCTGGTAACGCTTTCATCTATGGGGATATTGTTAAACGTTTCAAGATATTCGAGGTAGTTTATGACTGTTAAATGTATATTCAGCGGAGGCGGCACCGGCGGTCATATTTATCCGGCTCTTTCGTTGATCGATGAATTTAAACGGCGGAATCCGGGAAGTGAAATTTTATATATAGGCGCCGGCGGCATCGAATCAAAAATAGTTCCAGATAAAGGCATAAATTTCAGGGCTATTCCCGTTATAGGTCATCGCAGGGGCAGCTTTTTTTCGATGTTCCGCGAATCGGCCATACTTGGCAGCGCGGTTAAGGATGCGTTTAAAATAATTAAAGAGTTTAAAGCGGATTTTGTCCTGGGCACCGGCGGTTATGTTTCGATGCCATCCGCTTTAGCGGCTCGTTTCGCTGGAGTTAAAGTTTTTTTACACGAACAGAATGCCTCGCCTGGATTGAGTAATCGTATTATCAATTTATTCGCGGAAAAAACTTTTACCAGTTATGATTCAGCAAAAAAGTTTTTCTGGCGTAAAAATACCGTGCGGCTTTGCGGTAATCCCGTGAGGCGTGAAATAATCGAGACTCGTATCGATGAGGCTTATAATTTTTTTGGCTTTGATCCATGTAAAAAAACGATTCTTGCATTTGGCGGTTCCATTGGCGCGTCTTCGATTAATCGAGCGTTTTCTGCCGTCATCGAAGAAATGTTGTCTTATAGAAATGATGTTCAGGTAATTTTTATAACCGGCGAGCGCGATTATCCTGTTTACAGTCATTTACAGGAATCGAAAATAAATAAAAATAAATGTTTGAAATTATTTGCTTTTCTTGATAAAATATATCATGCATTGAAAATAAGTGATATTGTAATCTGTCGCGCGGGTGCGACTACGTTATCGGAAATTACGGCGGGTGGAAAATGCGCAGTATTGGTTCCTTATCCTTATGCCACGGATAATCATCAGTATAAAAATGCGCGGGCGCTTCAGGAAAAAGACGCGGCATTCATTGTTGATGACGGTCTTCTAATGGAATGTAACGGCGGTTTAAAGAGCGTCATTGCAGGGCTTATCGATGATGAAACGCTTGTAAAGCGGACCGCGGTAAACGCTTTAAAAATGGCCATGCCTGATGCGGCTTCTATAATTTGCGAGGAAATTGAAAAATCTTTATATAAATAATGGAGAAAAGAAGTAATTTTATGGATAAGAACCGATATATTCATTTTATAGGAATTGGCGGAACCGGGATGAGCGGAATAGCTCAGATATTGCTCGAACTTAATTATAAAATATCCGGTTCCGATATTAAAAGTAACGCCAATACAAGACGGCTTGAAAAAAAAGGGGCTCGTATATTTACCGGACATCGTGCTGAAAATTTTGATAATCTCGATATTGGGGCGGTAGTAGTTTCGACGGCTATAAATGGTTCTAATCCTGAATTAGAGAGGGCTAAAGCCGATAATATTGCGGTGTACAGGCGCGCGGAAGTTCTCGGTTACATATTAAATAATAAATTTGGAGTGGCGGTAGCGGGAACGCATGGTAAAACTACCACGACATCGTTGATTTCGATGTTAATGGAAAACCATGAATTAAATCCGACCGTGATTGTCGGCGGCGAAGTTTGTGATTTTGGCAGCAACGCTAAATTAGGCGGCGGCACTTATACTGTGGTGGAGGCGGACGAATCCGATTCATCGTTTTTATATCTTACTCCGCGTGTGATAGTAACGACTAATATCGAAGAAGATCATCTCGATTTTTATTCAGGCATTGATCAAATAAAAACCGCTTTTATTAATTTTTTTAATAAGTTAAAAGATGATGGTTATATCATATATTGCAGCGATAGTGTAAATATTAACGCTCTGCGTTCTAAAATGCCTGAACGCGCAAAGATTCTTACTTATGGAATCGATCCCGTTAGTAATCCTGATTTTAAACTTTTAGACATACGTCAGAACGGAATGGGAGTTTCATTCGAACTTAAATTTCGCGAAAAATCTTTTGGCCGTTTTAAGTTGAATATTCCAGGCCTTCATAACGCGCTTAACGCTACGGCAGCTATAATAGTTTGTACTCAGACTCTCGGCCTTTCCGTTGAATCGTTAAGAAATAATCTTCTTAAATTTAAGGGTGTTGAACGTCGCTTTCAGGTCGTCGGCGAGGTTGAGGGCATAACCGTCGTAGATGATTATGCTCATCATCCGACCGAGATAAACGCTGTTTTGAATACCGCGCGTTCGTCTTTCGATAAAAGAATAATAGCTATATTCCAGCCTCATCGGTTTTCGCGTACAAGGCATTTTTATGAAGAAATGGCCGGCGCTTTGAATACCGCCGATGTGGTAATCTTAACTGATATATATCAGGCTTCCGAGGCGCCTATATCTGGAGTTTCTTCTGAACTTATATTAAATACTCTTCAGCGTATGGGGAAAAAAGATTCGCTTATAATTAACGATATAAAAAATGTAGCCGGATATACGGCTTCGATAGCGCGTAAAAATGATTTTATATTTACTATAGGCGCGGGAGATGTTACGACGATATCACCTGATATAGTTAAAAAATTACAGGAAAAATACTTGAATAAAAAAGCGTTCACGATTTAAAAATATAAAATATAAAAAAAACTTTTTTTTTCTTGTAAATAAAATAAATTCCTGTTATAATATATTTTGTATTTTATATTTTATAATTTCATATTTATAATTTATATAATAAATT
>CAYQWL010000102.1:0-13206 GCA_964421195.1 uncultured bacterium
TCCGCAAATTATAGTGTTGATACTACAACTGCCACAAAAGCTATTGACAAAATATAAGAGCTTTCAAATATACCTTTTATTGTGGATACAAATATTTTAAATGGTAAACATAAAAATAAAATACATCCAGCCGGCCTCATCACGCATTAAAATCGATGCTAACCGGCTAAATTTTAAGGGGTTTACTTTTATCGAAGCTTCCCTGTGCGTAGCTATCATAGCTATTTTATGTATGATAACTTATCCGGCGGCAAATCATTATATTACTAAAACTAAAGAAACCACTTTAAAAAAAAATCTTTTTATCATACGTGAAAGCATAGATAAGTTTTATGCCGTTTATAACCGTTATCCGGAATCTTTAGACGAATTAGTCGAAAAATCTTTTATAAGAGCGGTGCCGGCCGACCCCATTACCGCATCGGCCGACGGCTGGCATATCATACCATCTAAAGACGGCGCGCAGGATGTTTTTGACGTAAAAAGCGGAGCTCAGGGAATGGACAGTGACAACAATGCTTTCGAAAATTATTAAAGTCAATCGGAACCGCATAAAAAAATAAAGCTGTCTCGAACAATATACAAAGTTATACAGGAGAACACGGATTGGTTGGATTTATAAAAAACCGGGCCGCGCATGCGATAAAAAAAGATAAAAAAGCCGGCGCAATTATATGGGCGATGACTTTCGTTACCGCGTTTATAATCGGTTCCTGGCTTGCGATGCCTCTATATTCAACGGCCGCGCGTATCGAGCGAGAAGAGCAACTCGCTTTCATACTGAAAAGCTACAAACGCGCAATTATAAAATATAACAGAATATACGGAAGCGGGCCGCACGCCGTCGAAGAACTTATAAAAAAGCCTCCCGCTCCGCGCTTCATAAGACAATTATACGATGATCCTTTTTGCACGCGGGAAATTAAAATAATAAATTCGGCAAACGGCCTGATTGCCGTTAAAAACCAGATTGGTGAAATTGTAAACGTAAAAAGTATAAGTACTGAAAAAAGCGCCTCTGGCATAGAATATAATCGATGGTACGCCGATTCTAAATTAAAAATATGCCTGGAGCCTGTAACTAATTAAACGGCCGGCGTATTATATTATAAATTTTTCTTTTTATCAGCGATTTTTTCAATAAGTTCGTATAATTCTTCGGCTTTATAAGGCTTGGCGAGCGCCCCCTGAAACCCGTATTTCGCATAATTGATCATTAACTCATCGGTAGATCGTCCGCTCGATATTATCGCGCATGAATCAGGGTCGAACGCGAGCAGTTTTTTAATAAATTCCGCGCCGCCCATTCCTTTTTTGACCACTATATCAACTATTACGACATTTATTTTTATTCCAGCCTTTGATTTTTCTTCATAAACACGTAATGCATCTTCGCCGGTTTCGGCCAGAATGACGCAGCAGCCATTTTCAGTCAACATATCACATACGGGAGCAAGAGTATCGTGATCATCGTCCATTACCAGAATATTATAAGCGCCGCCCTGTGTAGAAGATAAAACGCCAAATGTTTTTACGCCGCTTTCCATACCGTCCTTATCGTCAGACTGGTTTTTTAATGATCCGACCGGAAGATAAATCTCTAAAATCGCTCCGCCGTCAGGCCCGGATAACGCCCTGATAAAACCGTTATGCTTATTTATTATCGAATATGAAATAAATAGACCGAGACCGCTGCCGGTACTTTTAGTGGTAAAGTACGGATCGAATATTCGCGGCATATTTTCTGATTTAATGCCCGGCCCTTCATCACGTATGGCAATCCGGACATAACTTCCGACACGATGTGGAAATTCAGATATGCTTTCCAGAACAAAATTTTCAGCGTTCACGATAAGCGCGCCTTTATCTTCACATGCCTGACGGGCATTGATTACGATATTTGCTATAACCTGATTAAACTGTCCTTCATCAATTTCAACTTCGTTTAAATCAGGCGATATATTAAAAACCGCATCGCATTTAGAACCGCTTAATGTAAAATGCACCGTATTTATAATAACATCGTTAAGCCTGCATTTTTTTCTTATAGGCAGGCCGCCCTTTGAAAACGTAATAAGCTGTTCAGTCAGCGAACGCGCTTTATGCACTATTACTTCTGAACGCTGTAAAACTTCATAAACATTTTTTTCGCCGGCGCATCTGTTCTTCGCTAAAGAAATATTTCCGAGTATGCCCATTAATATATTATTAAAATCATGAGCTATACCGCCCGCGAGCATTCCAAGAGACTCAAGTTTTCCTATTTTTATACGCTCTTCATCCATACGTTTTTGCTCCGTTATGTCGCGTATGACGCCTACGATATACCGCCGCCCTTCGTTATCCTGATAACGAGTTTTTTTAGTGATAATACAGCGAATGACGCCAGCGGAATCGGTCAAAAATTCTTCGTTTATATTTTCTTCGCCGGTTTCCAGAACAAGATCATCTATTTTTTTAAAAACCTCGACCTGCTCCATTGGAAAAAAGTCTTCATCGGAACGTCCGATTATTTCATAATAATTACGATTTAAAATACGGCAAAGCGAATCGTTTACAAGTACAAAACGATGCCGTTCGTCTTTGACAAAAACCGGATCGCCTATTGAGTTAATAATTTTATCAAGATAAAGTTTAGATTTTTTTTCATCTTTTTCAGCCCGGACTCTTTCATCGGTCTCAAACACCAACGATAAAAAATCAGATATTGTCAGAGCGAAATCTATTTCTTCCTCGCTCCAATTTCTAATCGTCCGGGTGTGTTCTATACATAAAACTCCGGCCGGCCGGCCGTGAAGCCATATCATGGTATCGAGCATCGAAACGATGCCCTGCACATCCAGGTAATTTTGAACGAATTCAGCGGTACGCTCATCGCGCCGGGCGTCAGACGCGGCAATACTCCTGGTTTTATTAAGCTCTTTAAAATAGCGGGGATAATCCAGAGCGGTAACTGAGTCACCCGGTTTAAAAATCGTCCGATCAAGATTATAAATTTTTTCGCATATTAGCGCGCTGAAATCTTCATTAAAACGCCAGATTCCGACCTGCTGAACATTGAGCGTCTCCGAAATACATTTAATAATTCGTTCGAGCGCCTCGCCATAATCAGAATTATCGCACTTCGCCAATTTTAAAACAGCCTGCTGATATGCTAATTTCATCTCTATCTTAATTATCATTTTCAACTGGCTTTTCATATAATAAATAAAAGAAAGCAACGCAAATGCTATCGCGGCCGTAACGCCCCATACTCGAACACGGCTTTCAAAAACCTTAAAATTCCAATCACCCGCATTTATATCCATGCCCGCCACACATATAATATTTTTAGAGTCTCGCTCATAAACCGGAAGCATTACCGAAAAAAAAGTTCCCCAGCGGTCCGTATAAGGCCCGGTGCTATAATTATCGATCGCATTATCAAATACTTCGGAAAGCCCTGATGGCGGATCCTGATAAATTTCGCCAGGCGCAGCCAGCGGTTTTTGAAGATCTATCATATTGTCAGGCTCGCTATCCATGTAGAAAAAAAGAGATTGACCGCGTTTACCGATAAGATAAATATAACGTATATCTTCCTGTGAATTACAGGCATTACGAAACATACGCTTATATTTAATATAGATCTCAGAGCTCAAATCAGCTCCGCTTCCTGAAAGGGTTTTTATTTCATCAGATTCTATAAGAGATGACAGGATTTTAGCGCGGGTTAAGAGCCCGGCGGCAAGCGCTTTCGAGGCTGCCTCCCCGGCGACTCGCGAAATATAAAAACCTCCGGCTATAACCGCAATCAACGAGACGGTCAATAAAGATATCATATTGATATAATATTTTTTATTCATTGCAATCCGTCTTTTTTATTATAAATTAGCAATAATAAGTTAAACAAATTTAACCTGAAAATTATCATAACATAGATTTCATAAATATTCAATAAAAAATTAAAATGTATCAATAAAATAATTGTAAATAGATGTCTGATTTGTTATAATAAAAAACTGATATTAACGGCAGGCGGCCGGAAATTATTCATTTAAACCATCTTTTCCCGATATTCGCGCCGATTTTTATAAAGAAATATTTTTCAAATTTGATATGAGGTGTTTACATGACTGTCATTAAAAATATTATTTACCGTTCTTTTTTTACGGCATTTTTTTTATTCGTATTTTTACCGGCGGCCAGGCTCGAAGCCATAGCGCCTCCGCTCAAAGATTATAAAACAATTCCACGCTCCCTTATGAGCGATAATTTAAACGCCGGCGGATATGGTTTGATGATATCGCCCGAAAAAAAATCCGCGGGCCCGTCAAAAGCCATAGGAGGCGGCATAGGAAACAACCTCACCGATTACATAAAAACGAATAAAAATATAAATGTTATAGTGGTTGCGGTCGAATTCAACGATGTAAAAATGAGCGGCGCGGGACTCGCCAATATCAATTCCATGCTCGCTGAAATGAGCCGGTACTACTCATTGGAATCCGCCGGAAAAATAAATATAATTTCCACGATGTCGCCCCGGGTTTATAAATTAAACGCGGCCATGAGCTTTTACGGCGATTCCGACGACGCTGAAACTCTTGCCCGTCATGCAGTAGAAGCGGCCGACGCAGATATAGATTTTTCTAAATATCAATGTTTAATGGTGGCCCACTCTGGATACGGCGACGAAACCAATCCATCGAATAATTCGACGGGCGACATCTGGAGCCGTTACTGGTATTCTTATGGTTATAATTCGATTACGACCGGCGACGGCGTTAAAATCGAAGGCGCGACAATAGTTCCTGAATTCGAATACGAAAACGTAAGCCCGCTCGGCGTTATATGCCACGAATTCGGTCATCAACTCGGACTGCCGGATTTATACGATACTTCTTACGCCACCGAAGGCGGAATAGGCCGCTGGTCGCTTATGGCTACCGGAGCATATAACGGCTCGCCGCGCGGATCTATGCCCGCAATGCTCGATCCGTGGTGCCGCGGCCGTCTCGGCTGGATTGAATATGAAATAATACAGGAAAACCGCGAATCCTTTAGTTTTGAATTCAATAAAGTGTATAAAATCGCCACGGCCGCCGACACGCTTTCGGATTATTTTTTACTTGAAAAACGCGCCAGGATTCCTGGAACTTATGACGAAGGGCTTCCAGGAGAAGGGCTCTTAATTTTTCATGTCAACGCCTCAGCCGGACGCGAAAGCAGCCTGAACCCCAATAATTACGATCCAGGACTCATCCGTCTGATATGCGCTAACGCAAAAAACCATCTCACCGTCACTCCGCGCTCTAAAATAAGAGGCCTTGAAACCGATCCATATCCGACGGAATCTAACCGGGACTTTTACGCTTATTCCAATCCGCCCGCACATACATGGGACGGCCGAAACGCCGATTTTTCTTTACGCGCTATAACAAAAACAGCTTCCGGCGCCGCTCTTATAATAACCGCGGATATTCACCGCGGAACTTTACAACCTGAAACTTTCAAAACCGGCTCTTTTTTAACTCCCGGCGTCAATAAAAATATCGTCATACTTATAAAGCCGGTTTATGAAATTACAGACATTCCAGCCGCATATATAACCGATCAGGCGTCTATAAACGAACCGCTAAACCTTAAAGGCCCGCTTACAGCCGCGCGCCCGATTTATTTCGCCTCGATAACAACCGCATATAAACCCTCACGCCTTAAATTAACTTTAACTTTTAATAAGAAAGGCGAGACGCAAAAGCAAAATGAAGAATATATTTTTTATTATTAAAATTTTGAACTTATTTCTTTTTAATAAAATATTATATATGCTTCGTGATTTTCAATATAACAATAACATTTCCGTTGTATTATGATACCATGCTATAATAATACATACGCACACGGCTATCACGGCTATTTGAATGTTTGACAAAAACATCCGCTTCCATTAACACTTTTTCATATCAATGAACAAATATTCATTTCGCTCCGCGCATAAACCGCCTAAATAAAATTAATTTACGGCCGATATAAATAATAATAAAACCAATTTATTAATTTATTTTAAAAGCGAGATGATAATATTTGCAAAGGGCCGTTAATAAAAAATTAAAAGTTAAAAAAAAAGAATTAATTTTAAGCGCGAGTCAGGACACTTTTGCAAAAATCGGATTCAAAGCCGCTACCATGAGAAAAATAGCCGAAACTGCCGGTATCGCGGTAGGCACTATATACATATACTTTAAAAACAAAGACGCTATTTTACGTGAATTATTGAATCATCATAATCTCGAACACGAAAAACTTTTCGAATCAATGTCATTTTTAGAACCGGCTCAGGCCGTAAAATTTTTTTATAAAGACAGGTTTAAGAACCTTTCAAAATTAAATAATACTATAAGCATGTTTATGTTCGAAGTCAGTCAGGATAAAAAATTAAGAGACATAATATATAAAAAAATTTTCGAATCAATAAACGAACACATGAAATCATTTTTAAAAAACGCCGTAGAAAAGAGAATTTTTAAAAACATCGATGATATTGAAGCGGCGAGTTTTTTAATTCTCGCAGTATTATCATCGATAGTCAACTGGAAAGAATGCGCTTTCCCGAAGCAATTAAAGCATATAACCTATGATCGTTTTACCGGGGCGATTACCGACTTAATAATAAACGGATTAGCTTTTAAAGATATTGAAACGGAGCGGTAGTTTATGAAATTAGAAATAATAGGAAATCCTATCGATAAAATATTCGATATACTTAAAACTGAAGAGAAAGTCAACGCTTTAAAATGCCACAGCGGCAGAATAAATATCAATTTATGCGGCGATTTGAGCACCGAATCGCTTCATAACATAAAAAATTCTATAATCACAAAATTATCAGGTGCGGTTAAAAATTATATAATGAAGGTGATCAATTAATGATAAGTCGAAGTAATGGTTATAATTTTAAAAAAATTTTCGCCGCACTGACAGTTTCGGCTATATTTTTAACGCATTCGACGCTTTTCGCGGGTCAGGAAAAGGGGGAAAGCACGCCCGCGGGCAATACGGCATCTTTAAAGCCCTCAGAAATAATTTTGAATTTACTTAACAAAACTTCCGATTCGGTAGAGCTTCGTGCGCGGCGGGTCAAAGAAGCGATGGCCGCGAATAATTATAAACCCGGAAATTCTTCGAAAATTAATTCTTTTTTAAAAAACGACGCGGTTAAAAACAATAGAACAATCGAATCTAAAACGAACGCATCTATAAAACCCGTTCAAATAAAACCGCAAAATACGGCGGATGCCAGGGCTGATTCAAAACCGGCCGCACTCGCAATTTCAACCGTAGCCGGAACCGCGCCCGGCGTTTCTTCAAATTCAGAACCACGTCCCGCGAGCGCGTTGACCCTTAACAATTGCGTCGATATTGCTTTAAAAACCAATCCTCAAATCCTCGAATCGCTTTTATTAATTAATACCTATAAGTTTAAAATAGAGCAATCGAAAGCGTCACTGCGCCCGCAAACTTCGGCGGGTGTAAGAGGCTCCTGGCAGGGCAGCGATACATCTTCGCGCGCCGGCGATTCTAATTCGCTAAATTCCAGCAAAAGCGTTAATCTCAATTATTCACAAATACTTTATGACGGCGGCAAAATCGAAAGCGGAATAAAAGCGGCTGAAACAAATCTTGAAATCAACGAATTGAACCATCAAAAATTAGTAATGGATGTCATTCTGAAAATATGTGAAAATTATTATTCTCTAATAACCTCTTTAAGGCTTGAAAAAGTCGCGCAGCAAACCTATGAAGGCGCTATTATGCATCAGGACCTGGCGGAAGCTAATTTTAACGTCGGCATTTCGCCTAAAACCGACTTTATAAGAGCGCAAACAAATACTTTTGAAAAAAAATACAGCCTTATATCGGCAAACAATGCTCTTAAAAAAGCCCGTCTGGCGCTTAATTATACTCTCGGCCGCGCGGGATACGACGTAACGGTTATAGACGATTTGAATTGCGATACCATCGGCATCGACCTCGAAAACTCGATAAACCGGGCCATAGCGGCGCGCACTGAAATCGAAGCCGCAAAAAAAGGCATCGATGTATATAAACTGCAGATACGGCAGATAAAAGCTGAAAAAGCGCCGCAAATATCCATAGGCGCTAACGCCGGAATGGATTTCGACAATAACGCCAGCAAATCGTCGAAATCTTCATATTCCGTTTTTACGAATTTTTCGCTTCCGCTCACGAACGGTTATATTACCGAAAACAAAATCAACGAACTCGAAGAAAAAATCAAAGCCGAAGAACGTAAACTCGAATATTTAATCCTTACCATTAAATACGACGTCAATCAGGCTTACCTGAATCTGCTCGAAGCATACGAACAGATCGGAGTAGCGGCTAAAAACGTAGAATACGCCGACACTACTTTAAAATTAACCGATGAACAATATAAAGTCGGATTAGCCACCATGATAGATTTAATAGACGCGGAAGTAGCTTATAATAAAGCTATGACCAATCACATTCAATCACAGGGCAATTTTTTAATCGCCAGATGTAAATTCAGAAGAAATATCGGCGATACGGAGTTTTATAAATGAAAAAATTTCTTTCCTTTAAATACCTTACCATTATTACGGCAGCCGCCGTGCTATTATATTTTATCAATCCTTTCAGCGGCGGAAATTCCGGCGTTAAAGAAACGGCTAATAAATTCAGTCAGCTTAACGTCGATACGTTTGAAATTACGGTTTCATGCTCCGGAACGGTAACGGCGCTTTCAAGCGTCGATGTCAAATCACGCGTCGGCGGCACGGTGGAATATTTAAAATTAATGGAAGGCGATTATGTAAATAAAAACGATTTAATCGCGCACATCGATAAAAGAAACATTCTGCTGAAGGTAAAGCAAAACGAAACCGACCTGAAATCAGCCAGAGCTCAGCTCGAAAAAACAAAAATATCTTTCGATATCGATAAAAAAACTTACGCCAACGATTTAAAACGCGCGGAAGCTAACGCCGAATTGAGCAGTTCAAATTTGAAACTTTTACAAAAAGGAAGCCGGCCTGAAGAGCTTTCACAGGCTGAAGCGCAGATAGACCTCGCGCGGGCGAATTACGATAACAGCCGTAAAAATTACACCCGCCATAAAGAATTATTTAATAAAAATTTAGTTTCGCAATCATCGATGGACAGCGCAAAAGCTTCAATGGAAGTATCGGCGGCCCAATTAAAAAGCGCGGAAGAAAAATTCAACCTTTTAAAGCAGGGCTATCAAAACGAGGAAATACAGAAGGCTTACTTTCAATATGAAGTATCGCTATGCGCCGTAGAAGAAGCTAAGTTAAAAATAGAAAGCCTGAAAATACGCGAACAGGAAATCAAAAATCTCGAATCCATAGTCGAAAAATATGACATAATCCATCAGGATTCGCTCGAACAGCTCAAAGACACCACGGTTCTCGCCCCCATTTCAGGCATCGTAACGCAAAAATGGGTGGACGAGGGCGGCATTATCACCTCCGGCATTTCATCAGTAACTTCCGGCACCAATATTTTAACTCTTTCAGATATGGGCGAAATAAAAATTAAAGCGAACGTGGATGAAACGGATATACATAAGCTTTCGCCGAACTTAACGGCGCGCGTGAAGCTTGACGCTTTTCAAAAAAGAAGTTTTAAAGCGAAACTTTCAAGCATAGGCCCCCGGGTTTATTTAAAAGACAACGTTCCGGTGATAGACATTACGCTCGATCTTCTCGAAGGCAGCGGCGAGGTAAAAGTCGGAATGACCGCCGACGCCGAAATAATAATCGCGAGTGAAACCGGTGTCCAGCTCATCCCAAATGATTCCATAATAGAGCGCAGTGGAAAATATTTTGTTAGAATGACAAACGGCGGCGATAATAAAAAACCTGATATGCGCCGTATAGAAATCGGCCTTACCAATGGAGAAAAAACGATACTATTAAGCGGATTAAAAGAAAACGAATTGTTTTATACCGGTGAAGCGCTTAAATCCATAAAAGACAACGCGGCAAAAAATAATAAGCCGGGTATGCCGCTGCTCGGCGCGCCGCCGCACAGAGGAAGCGGCAGAAGGTAAACGCAAATTTAAACTATACGCCCGGCTCACTAAAATATTACAACAAAAAAATAACGATTTATTCATTATTTTATTTTTATTAAAAACTATAAATTAAAAAGTGATGTGTAATTTATGGCAGACAGACATAAAACCATAATCGAAATTAAGGGGCTCACAAAAATTTATGATACAGGAAAAATTAAGGTAAACGCCCTTAACGGCGTTGATTTTTCGATCGCCGAAAGCGAATTGATAGCTATAATGGGGCCGTCAGGTTCAGGTAAATCCACTATGATGAACGTTCTCGGCTGCCTCGATAAGCCGAGCGGCGGAACATATTATCTCGATTCAACCGACGTATCTACTTTAAGCGAAGACCAGCTCGCGGATATCAGAAATCAAAAAATAGGGTTCGTTTTTCAAACATTCAATCTTCTTTCGCGTACCAGCGCTCTAAAAAACGTTGAATTGCCGATGGTTTACGCAAAAATACCGGCGGCCGAACGCGAAAAAAAAGCCAGAAATGCGCTATGCGCCGTCGGTCTCGAAGGCAGAATGCACCACATGCCCAATGAGCTTTCCGGCGGGCAACAACAAAGAGTGGCCATTGCACGCGCTTTAGTAAACGATCCTAAAATAATACTCGCCGACGAGCCTACCGGTAATCTCGATTCGCGTTCGTCTGAAGAAATACTTATGATATTTCAGCAGCTCAACCGCGAAGGTAAAACCATTGTAATAGTAACTCATGAACCCGATATCGCTCAGCACTGCAAACGTAACGTCGTTTTTAAAGACGGGATAATCGTTACCGATAAAAAAGTCGAAAATATACTCGACGCCAGAACGGTTCTCGACGAATTAAATCAAAAAAGCCGAAACCTGCACCCACATTTAAATTAAAGGAATTATAATGGACTTTTACGAACTCGTTAAATTATCGCTTTTAAGCCTTAATGCCAATAAAATGCGTTCCGCTCTAACGATGCTCGGCGTAATAATCGGCGTCGCTTCGGTAGTGGCGATGATATCCATCGGCGAGGGCGCCAAAGGCCTCGTAACGAAATCTATCGAAGACATGGGCACCAATCTTTTGTTCATTATGCCGGGCCAGGCTAAAGTTGGCATGGGCGGCCAGGGAATGGGTTCGATACAGACGCTCACCTTCGAAGACTGTCTCGAAATAGAAAAAAACTGTCCATCCGTCGCCGGCTGCGCTCCTGAAGTATCCAGATCAGCTAAAATTAAAGCGGGCAATCAAAATACCGTAACGCAAATTGTCGGCACATCCGAAAGATATCCCGAAGTAAGAAATACCAGGGTAGCTCAGGGCCGTTATTTCAGCTCTCTCGAACTTCACAATCAAAAAAAAGTCGCTGTTATAGGTCAGAGTGTCGTAGATAATCTCTTTTTTAACGCCGATCCCGTCGGAAAAGACATTTTAATCAATCGTATTTATTTTACGGTCATCGGCGTTCTTGAAGCCAAAGGACAGTCGGGTTTTACAAACGTTGACGACATGATAATGATACCGGTAACCACTTTTCAAAAAAGAGTTTTTGGCATTGACTATCTGCGAAACATAAGCGTGCAGGTTAAAAGCGCCGAACTCATGGATTCCGCCGAACAGGAAGTGAGCGAACTTTTAAGAAAACGCCACCATATATCAAACCCCGATGACGACGATTTCGCGATTAGAAAACAGACCGAAATGCTCAACCGCATGAGCGACGTTACAACGGCTTTTACAATGCTTCTCGGAGGAATAGCTTTTATTTCACTTTTAGTCGGCGGTATAGGCATTATGAATATAATGCTTGTATCGGTAACCGAACGCACGCGCGAGATTGGATTAAGAAAAGCTATCGGAGCAAAAAAAGCCGATATTTTAAAACAATTTCTTATAGAATCCATAGTTTTATGCGTACTCGGAGGCGTCATAGGAATTTTATCGGGAGTATCCATGTCTTATTTAATAGCGAAATTCGGTAACTGGAACACTTCCGTTTCAAGCGTGTCAATATTACTATCATTCGGGTTTTCTATAGCAGTCGGATTATTTTTTGGCATTTATCCCGCCAACAAAGCTTCAAGTTTAAATTGCGTCGAAGCGCTTAGGTACGAATGATATTTCAGGCTTCTTTCCAGCCCGGCTTCTTTCCGGCTTCAACCTCTTTCGCGGATATCATATCTTTTTTTATATTATAATTTTATTTTTTAACATTTTTATAATTGCATTTTTATCTTAATTCATGGTATAATTTATATTTATATGAAACATAATGTACATGTAATATATTTATTAAGTTCATATTATAAAGACGTATAACGACATATCATTACGTCGAAACGCCGGTTAACGGGTTCCCGCCATCATTCGGTATATTAAAGATATATTTAGTTTTAAGGAGAAAAAGCATGAGCGAAAATTTCGCGGATTTATTAGAACAATCTACGGTGTCTAAAAAGAAAATTCATTACGGAATGAAAGTAAACGCTAAAATCGTAGGCATGGACGAAAGTTCCGTGTTCGTAGATATCGGAGCTAAAACCGACGGTTACGTCGAAAAGTCCGAATTAATAGATATGCAGGGAAATTTTAATTATAAAATAGGCGATCAACTCGAACTTTATATAGTCACAAATAAAGAAAGCGAGTTAAAATTAAGCCGCGCGCTCAGCGGCGACGGAAGCTACGGCGTTATCAAAGACGCTTTTGAACGCGGCATAACCGTATCGGGCAAAGTAAAATCTCTTAACAAAGGCGGATTTGAAGTTATCATCATGGGAAAACGCGCCTTCTGCCCTATCAGTCAGATAGATATCGCGAAGGTCGAAAATGCGGAACAATTCGTCGGAAGCGTTTTTAACTTTAAAATAACCGGGTTCGAAGAAGAAAAAAAGAATATAGTTATTTCAAGGCGCCCCGTTCTCGAAGCCGAACAAAAAGAAGCGTTAGACAAACTTATAGCAAACATGAAAGACGCCGACATAATAAGCGGCAAAATAGTAAGAGTTTCGGAAATCGGCGCATTCGTCGATCTCGGTAATAAGCTCGAAGGCATGATACATGTTTCTGAGCTTTCATGGTCGCGCGTCGCGCACGCTTCTGAGGTCGTTAAACCTGG
>CAYQWL010000103.1:0-13176 GCA_964421195.1 uncultured bacterium
ATAAATAATTTTATAAAGAACAGGTGAATAATTTATTCACCTGTTTTTTCATATTAAAAAATAAAATAACCGCCGAAACTGGTTATAAACCATATAAAAGTTGAAAGGTCATCATCATTTTTTAAGTACTCGATTATGGGCGCCTGACTTTTAGTTAAATTACCCATGAAGTAATAAACGGTAGATTCCATCATTAAAGACATGTTATGATATTTACCTTTTTTTAATTCGCGTACTTCTTCTTCTAAATTGGTGAGATCCTGTTGCAGAGAAGTTTTGAATTCCGTATCGTCCGTCTGGGGCGCGCCCTGAGGGCCGGGCGTTATTTTATTTTTAACCGACATTTTAAAGCCTATTTTAAATGAACTGAGGCAGCATTTAATTAAGTTGCGTTCGTCTGCGCCGAGCGTTTCCGGTATTTTATATGCAATAATTTTTGGAGTTACCGACATCATTACATAGGAATTAAGCCTGATGCCATCACAGGCGGCGCGAAGTAATAAAAATATGTTATCCGGTTCGATTTTCAGGGCGTCCATGGTGTATTTTAATGAAGTATTGAGATCGCCTGAAAATTGGGCTTTTAAGGAAAGTTTGTATAATTGTCTGACTTTATCGTCTTTTATAAAAGCTTTTGTTATGGCAAGCGGCTCTCCTTTTTGTTCGATATTGTGAAAGTAACTTTCATCCATGACGTTTTCAAGGAAAAATTTGAAACTTTCGGTAAGTGAATATTCGGGCCTTGAAGCTAAAGGATCGATCGATCTAATATGCCGGACTATAAAATTAGGCGGTGTTTTATCGGCGAGAAAATTAAAAAGCGCGTTTAGGCCGGATGAAGCGCCTTTCATATCGCCGCATCGCATAGCTGCGTGAATATGGCACAGGTAATGATGTGCGAAAGGCCATATTAGAGCTTCGCTCTGCCTCATGGCTTCGTTGAAGGCATCGTTTGATAGGCTGGCAGGCGTTATTGCGCGGCATTTTTTAAAAAATTCAAGCGCTTTTTGATTATCGTTGAGTTTTGAATGAACCATGCCGAGTATATACAGCGTTGAAAACGATCCTTCGTTAAGCGCTATAGCCTGTGAAGCATAGTTTAAGGCGTTTTGATAATCGCCGTCGTAATAGTAAAAAAGCGATATTTTTGAAAGCAAATCACTGTCGGATGGATAAAGGCCGCTTAATTCCTTGAAAAAATTGACGGCTGTATTGAACATTTTTTCTTTAAAAAAAGCTTCTTCGACTTCGCGCAGTAAAAGTTTGCTGTTTCCCGCGGGGCTTAATTCGAGTTCGGTTTTTATATGTTCGAGAGCTTCGACCATATTGCCGTTTTTTATACATGAAAGCGCTAAATAATAATAAGTTTTAGGCTCCGTTTCGTTTTTAAATTCTTCTACATATTTTTTGAAATATTCATATGCTTTTTGATAATTTTGAGTGTCAAATAATAAGCGGCCTTTCAACCAGTGAGCACGGGAATTTTCCGGCATGTCCGATAGTAATTTTTCTATTAAAACTGATGCTGTTTCATGTCTGCCGCTTATTAAGTTTAATTCGGCTACCATGGTTTTTAAGCCGATGTCATCAGGCTTTTCGTTTTCCATGCGTTCGAATTCGGCTAAAGCTGATTCGAATTTGTCTCCGCGCATTGATTGATAAAATAAACTTTTCAGGCTTGCCTCGTCGGTAGAGCCGTTTTTCAGATTGCGTTTTATTATTGGCAGGGTTTTTTCATAGGCGTTGCTTTTTTGAGAGATTATAGTTAGATAGTTTTTGTAAAATTCTTCCTGTGGGTATTTAATCATTTCTTCTTCTAATGTTTTTAGCGCTTCGTCTAATTTTCCGCCGTTAAGATGTACCGTAATAAGCTGTGTGCGCATGCGCTTTTCGTCTTCCGGCGCGGGTTTTGATTTAAGCTGTTTCTGGATTATTTCAAGCGCTTCGTTATAACGGCCTGATTTTGAAAAAATTAAAGGGGCCGTGTTTAAATAAAATAGATTATCAGGAGCGGCGGCGTTGATTTTATCGAGAATTTTTGACGCCTGAACGGTTTTAGCGGCGGAATCTAAGTACGATACGAGAATAAAAAGCGGCTGCAGGTTTGATGCCGCTTCTGCATTGTCAAAAGACGAATAAAATGAAAATATTCGGTCAAGATCGTTTACTTTATATGATTCAAGTATGTGTGAATAGTTTTCATATACTATTTTTCTTTTTTCAATTTCGGCGGATGAAGATAAATTATGGCATTCTTCGAGCGCCTGTTCGTATTGACCGTTTTTAATAAGCTGAGCTATATCGGTGTTAGAATGATCATTCGGAGTAGTTTGCGGTTTTTCGGGCAGGGCGTTTATCTTCTGGACTTCGCAGGCGAGAATAAGCGCGCCTATAATGATAACGATTAAAACGGTATGAATTTTGAATTTAATTTTATACGCCATAGATCACCTCATAAATATTAAAAGTATTGTATTTCAATCAAATTGTAGCATTAATTATTTTTTAAGTCAAGCATATAACATCATTATTTTATTTAAAGAAAAAAATTAAAGATATTGACAAAGTAATAGTTTAAATATAAAATATATTGCGTATGTGCCATACTGCGCATGAATCAGGGTGGAATAAAAAATAATGAGAGGGTGTATAGTATATGTTTTCATCGGCTCGTGAGTTAATTAAATTTATTAATAATTCGAAGATAGATATGCTCGATTTTAAAGCGACTGATTTACGCGGAAAGCTCCGCCATATAACGATTCCCGCTTCGAGAGTTACCGAAAAAATGCTTGAGGAAGGCGTCGGAATAGACGGTTATTCTTATGGATTCGTAAATATTGAAAAATCTGATATGGTCTTAATTCCCGATATAAAAACGGCGTTTATCGATCCTTTTTATGAAACGCCTACCGTATCGGTATTTTCGAATATATGGAGCGTCGAAGGCGATGAAAGCCATCATCCTCAGTGCCCCCGGAATATAGCCCGGAAAACCGAAAAATATGTAGCCGATTCTAAAGCCGGCGATATTATTTTACTCGGACCGGAATATGAATTTTATGTTTTTGATAATGTCGAATACATGAACGAGGCTCGCGGATCGTCATATTCAATATTTACTAAATCTCAGCCGTTATCTTCCGATCCGCTGCGATATGACGGTTATAAAATGGGACCAAAAGGCGGTTATCATGCCTGCAATCCCATGGATTATTTATATGAATTTCGCTCTCAGGCGGCGCTGCTTCTTGAAAAATGCGGCGTGGCCGTTAAATATCATCATCACGAAGTGGGCGGCGCCGGGCAGGTCGAAATAGAAACGGCCTTTGATTCTATTCTTAAAATGGCCGATGCGACCATGCTTGTAAAATATATAGTTTTTAATCTCGCTAAAAAAATGGGAAAAACTGCTACTTTTATGCCAAAACCCATATATGGAGAAGCGGGCAGCGGGCTGCACGTACATTTTAAATTGCTCCAGGAAGGTAAAAATTTATTTTATGATTCAAAAGGTTATTCATGCCTTTCAAAAACTGCGCTTAATTTTATAGGCGGCATTTTAAAACACGCAGGCGCTCTAACCGCTTTTACAAATCCTTCGACTAATTCTTATAAACGTCTCGTACCTGGATTTGAAGCGCCTACCTGTGTTGCATTCGCCACTTCTAACCGTTCGGCCGCCATCCGTATTCCCGGTTACGTCAAATCAATGGAAGACAAGCGTTTTGAATATCGCCCGCAGGACGCTACCTGTAATCCCTATTTAGCGTTTTCCGCTCTTGTTATGGCGGGTCTGGATGGCATATCGGGTAAAGTTGATCCGGTTAAATCGGGGTATGGGCCTTATGATGTTAATTTATATGAATTGCCTGAGGCTGATCGTTGTAAGCTTCAATTTCTGCCTCAGTCTCTTGCCGAAGCTTTGAAAGCGCTCGAAACCGATAACGCTTTTTTAAATAAAGGCGGCGTTTTTTCTGGTGCATTGATCGATAACTGGATTTCTATAAAAACTAAAGAGGATGTTCTTGCTATGCAAAACAGGCCGCATCCGTTCGAATTTGAACTTTATTACGGCCTGTAATTAAACTTCGTGATATGTACTTTTATTTTTAAAATTTAAAAAGGCCATAATTTTGAATCGAATTTCTTTCGTTTAATGAATCGGCCGTGATCGAGCGTGCCGAGGAAGCCGCCGTCTTTAGCGATCAGGCGGCCCCTGGATACGCTCATTACGGCCGTTCCTTTGAGGGCGAAGCCTTCATAAGCATTGTAATCAGCTTTGTAATGGCTTGTTTTTGAGGAAATTTCACTTTTTTTATCCGGATTTATTATCGTAAAATCGGCGTCGGAACCAATCGATATCGTTCCTTTTTGAGGGTACAGCCCGAATATTTTCGCCGGATTATATGACATTACTTCAGCGAACCTGTTTTTAGATATTCGTCCGCCGTTTACTCCGTATGAATAGATAAGATTAACCCGGTCGCCGATTCCGGGCGCCCCGTTCGGGATTTTTGTAAAATCTGAAATTCCTTTGTCTTTCTGGCCTTTAAAATTAAAAGAACAATGATCGGTCGCGATAACTTTAATATTTCCATCGCGTAAAGCGTTCCATAGCGCTTCATTGTCATCTTTGCTTCTGAGCGGCGGCGACATTACCCATTTAGCGGCTTCGAAGCCGTTTTTATGATATAATTCATCGGTCAGCAAAAGATATTGAGGACAGGTTTCACCGAATATCATCTGGCTGCGAGCTGAGGCGGTTTTTATTTCGTCGAGCGCTTTTCGGCTGCTGGTATGTACTATGTAAAGAGGTGTTTCGCATAAGGCCGCCATTACCGCGCCGCGGTGCACTGCTTCGCTCTCCGCTTCAATGGGATGCGCGGCCCGGTGATATTGCGGCCCGGTTTTCCCCTCAGCGATGAATCTGGAGGCTAAGCGGGAAATTATTTCACCGTTTTCGGCGTGTAACAGAATTAAGGCCCCGTATTTTCTGGCTAATTCGAGTGTGGCGAGAAATTCGCCGTCGTTTAACATTAAAGAGTTTTTATAAGCGAAAAAACATTTCAGGCTCGTAATTCCTTCGTTTATTATCTCAGGCAATTCAGTTTCGATTTGTTCGTTATTTTCGGTTATGGTTAAATGAAATCCGTAATCTACGGCGCAGCGTCCCGCGGCTTTTTTATGCCATAATTCTATGGCTTCTTTGAGCGGCCTGCCTTTTATGGGATTGGCGTAATCAATAAGGCACGTTGTTCCGCCGCAGGCGGCCGCGATGGAGCCTGATTCAAAATCGTCCGCCGTAACGGTATCGGCGCAGGGCATATCGAGATGGGTGTGAACGTCTATGGCGCCGGGATATATTTCGAGTCCCGCGGCGTTTATTATATCGTCGTTTGACTCAGGGACGATTTTGTCCGCGATTTGCGTAATAATGCCGTTGTGTGAGCGGACATCGGCTTTAAATGAATCAGCGGCGTTGTATATGACGCCATTTTTAATTATTAATGCCATTATCATACCTCCATGATCGTTTTAAAAATTTAATATTCATGGTTATTAAATTTTAAGATATATTTTAAATAAGATCTCTGGTTATATCGTTATAAGTATCAGTTCGTCTGTCGCGGTAAAATTGCCATAAATTGCGGGTCTGTCTTATAAGATCGAAGTCTATATCGCATATTAAAAGTTCATCGTTATTTTCTCCGGCCTGAGCGATTATTTCTCCGCGGGGGTTTGCGAAGTAGCTTGAACCGTAAAATTTGCCGATGTTCCACGGTTTTTCAATTCCAACGCGGTTTACGGCGGCGATAAAGTAACCGTTAGCAACGGCATGCGCCGGTTGTTCGAGCGTCCATAAATGACGCGAAAGTCCTTCGACGGTGGCGGAAGGATTGAATACGATCCGGGCTCCGCGAAGGCCGAGCAGGCGTGCGCCTTCGGGGAAGTGACGATCATAACAGATATAAACGCCGATCGTAGCGTATCGGGTTTTAAAAACCGGATAGTCGAGATTACCCGGTTTAAAGAAAAATTTTTCCCAGAATCCGGCCAGATGCGGGATGTGCATTTTACGGTAACGGCCGATAAGTTTTCCGTCGGCATCGATAACCGCCGCGGTATTGTAATATATTCCTTCTGCCGCTTTTTCGTATAATGGGGCTATTATGACCATAGAGTATTTTCTGGCGATTTCACCGAGCGTTTCGGTTGTGGGGCCCGGTACCGGTTCGGCGGTTTCATACCATTTTATATCCTGTGACGGACAAAAATAAGGTGTGGAAAATACTTCCTGGAGGCATAGAATTTGAACTTTTTTTTCGCCGGCTTCTTTTATCATAGAAATGTGTTTTTTCATCATCGCATCTTTTATTTCAGCGATATTGCCTTCTCCTTCCTGCAAGGGAAGGCCGCACTGAATCAGCGCGCATTTTACGTTTAAAGGCATTGTTTTTTTCCTTTCTATCGTTAATTCACGAATTTATATTATGCGTTATGTGGTTTTGTTTTTTTCGCGGGCGTTGCTACGTTGCGGGTAATGAAGTTTATTATACATAATAGTCGCGGCTTTGTCAATTAAAAATAGCTCATTAAAATAGCTCAACATTAAGTTTGGGATACCTTTTCAGTATAATTAAAAATTAAAAATAAAACAAAATAAAAATAAAAATTGACATTTTTCTTTGCATGTGGTAAAATTATTATGAAATTTAATTTTACGATTTTCTTAAAATATCGTAATACGAAACTCTATGAGAGTGAGGTGTTAGCATGCCGTCAGGAAAAAAACGCAAAAGACATAAAATAGCGGTTCATAAACGCAAGAAAAAAAGAAGGGCAAATCGCCATAAGAAAAAATTAAGATAATATTATTTTCAGCTTTGAGAATCATTAAATTAATGGTTCTCAAAGCTTTTTAGGGAGTATATAACTTATTTATGACACGAAGCGAAAAAGCCGAAGATGATTTTGACGATTATATCGGCACTTTTTTAGATTTAAATATTTCGCCAGCGCGTCTTATTCATAAAGATGGCGCTCTCGATGAAGCGATGCAGTGGCTGATGCAGCTTGGCGATGATTTTGTTTTTATTTGTTCTGAAGTTTTATATGATAAAATAAAACCTTTTTTTAAAAACGCAAGTTTTGTCAGGGAAGAAAGGATTATATTCGTCCGTTCTAACTGGTGTAACTATGACGAAACCGGAAGAATATATGATATAATAGAAAAAAACGGCGGATGCGATGTTATAATTGCCGCGGGCGGCGGTACAATAATAGATATCGCTAAAATTGTCGCGTTTAATTGCCGCCGTCCGTTCGTCAGTATTCCGACATCCGCCGCTACCTGCGCGGCTTTTACCGCTCTTGCCGTGGTTTATGATCAAGACGGCGTTTTTTCTCATTATGATTATCTTAATAAAAATCCTGATATTTGTATTATAGAGCCGCGCATGGTAATGCGGGCGGGAAGCCGCCTTATGGCTGCGGGTTTTGCTGATTCGGCCGCGAAGTATATCGAAGGCCGCTGGTCTTATTCGGGAAAGGCGCAGGATTTTTATTCGGAACTCGGCCTTAATGCGGCTTATAATCTTACTAATGAGATTATTTCAATAGGAGCCAGGGCGCTTAAAGATACGATGGCGGGGATTTATAGCCGCGAGGTTTTCGACGCGATATCTTATAATATAGCGGCTTCGGGTCTTTCATCGGGAATCGCCGGTATGAAGATATATCCGAACATCGCTCATTCGGTCAGTAATGGCATTACAGCGGTTTTTAATAAAGAAAGCTACACCGACATATACCATGGCGAGGCCATCTGCCTCGGACTTGCCGTCGGAGCTTTATTAATGCCGTCGGAAGACTTTAAAATCGGCCATATAGTCAGCGCTCTCGAATCGTTCGGACTTCCGGTTAGATTCAGTAATCTGCTTGCACTTTCGGCGCGCGGCAGATCTTTGAATAAAAAAGACGCGGCGCGTATTATAGCCGCCAGAGCTACGGCGGAGAACGAATCCATACATGACATAGGTTTTATTACGGAAGATATTCTTTTTAAAGCGATTCTTGAAACGGATAATGCTTATAATGACGGCATTTGAGAAAAAAGTATTTTAACATGGCGCGCGGAGGAAATGTGTATTAATAAACGTTATCCGGTCGATTTGACAATTTTTTATTAATATGGTAAACTTAATTGATTGATTTGTCGTTTTAAAATATGCTATAATTGGGTTGAAGCTGGCGTTTTAAGACGCCCTGAAAGATAAATGAGATAATAAAATATGGATTCACTAAAAACAAGCTGGTATCCGGGGCATATGGCACGTGCTTTTTCAGTTTTTAAAAAAGAAATTAAAAAAGCGCATGTTACTATAGAAGTGCTGGATGCCCGCATTCCGCTTTCAAGTAGAAATAAACATATAAAATTACTGTCTGGCGGAGGCGAAAAAATAATTATTTTAAATAAAAGCGATCTCGCTCCGGCGGGCAATTTAAAAAAATGGCAGGCAGCCATTTCCGAAAACGAGGGTGCGCGGGTTATTTCAACAAATCTTGCCGGCGGCGGCGCGTCGATAAAAAAATTAATGATTTCTCTCGATGATTTAAGAAAAGATATACTTTCCAGGCGTACCAGGGGGTTCGCCATTTTAAATCCTGTTTTGAAAATAGTGGTAATAGGAATTCCTAATGTGGGTAAATCTACTTTGATAAACAGGTTATGCGGCCGCATACGTGCTAAAGCCGGCCGCCGTCCTGGAATAACGACCGGACAGCAATGGATCGCGTTTGGCAATAATTATGAGCTTTTAGATATGCCTGGAATATTAGAGCCGGATCTTTCCGATCCTTTAACGGCCGATAAGCTTTCAATGACTTACGCCATATCAGATAAGGTCGTTGACGCTTATTTAGTGGCTGTTCGACTTATTACAATAGTAAAACAAATTTATCTTTTAAACGAGCCGGATAACAGTCATCCTTTTTTTGCCGAAGCGTTAAAAATAGCGGATGAACCCGGTGAAATTCTTGCCGTTTTAGCCGCGCGTTTTAATTATTATCTGCAGTCTAAAAGCATAGATTACCATAGAATAGCATGTAAACTTCTTAAAGACTATCGCGGCGGGGCTATGGGTAAGTTTATACTCGACGATATAAAAGATATGGTGAAACAATAAAATGCCTGATAACATATACGATAAAATTTCATCTCTGTTCAGAAAAATATCGAGCGCTCAGAGGAGTCGTTCTGAAATAGTGAAAGGCCAGACAAAGCTGCCCGATGCTCCCGTTTCTTCCGGTTTGAAATTTTTCGATATGCTTTACTGGTTATGCTTTTTTGCTGTTCTGGTTTTTATTCTTGCGTCGAAATCTAATTTGCCCAAAAATTTACCCAAGCTTGATGAATTCGCTAAATATGATATAGTGGCGCCGTATGGTATAAAAATTATTGACGAGGCGAAAACCCAGGCCGTTAAAGAAGAAGTTATTAAATCGGTTCCCGATAAATATAAATTCGATGAAACGATCCTTGCGGACATGTTAAAAAATATAGACTCTATATTCGAGTTTATTAAAAACAGCAGTTCAGAAAATAGAAAATCTTCTCTTTCTGATGAAGAAATCGAAAAAAAGATTGAAAATGTTAAAATTTCTTTTAATGCTTTTAAAGCGGCTCTTGCCGCTTCCGATGAGATATTGCTCAAAGCTAAAGGCAGTCTCGATCGTATAATTAAAAATATTATGTCCGCGGAAGTTCCGGCTTCGAGAATTGTCGAAGCGACAAATGAAGCCGCGAAGAAAATAAAAATGAGTCCGTTTAACGATAAAATTCAGCAGATGATGCTCGATATTTTTGAGCAAAATATAAAGCCGAATTATGTTTACGATAAACAGGCCACTCAAAAATTAAGAAATAAGCTTTTGACCGACGCGCTCGCCGTTGAGCGGCATATCAAAGCGGGACAGATAATCGTCAGGCGCGGCGAGATAATTCAAAAAGAGCATCTTGATATATTAAATAAGTTCAGCATGTCCGAAACGGGCCGTTATGAGGCTTATTCTTTTATAAGCGCCGCGCTTATAGCTCTTTTTTTGATAATAGTCGTTGTTATTTATCTTATGCAAAATAACGAAGATATTTTTAAACAGAGAAGCCTGCTTACCATGATGGCGCTTATAGTGCTTTCCGTTCTGGCTGCTGCCAGAATTGTTGATTTTTTATCTCCGGAGCGGCACGGCGCGTCTCTTTTTTCGGCGCAGGAAAGTCCGTTTTTTTCGCCTTTCATAGTTCCGGTCTCGGCCGCCGCTATATTAATAGCTATTTTGCTTGATTCCCGGCTGGCTTATGTCGTTAATATCGTTACGGTCATTCTTGTAGATATAGTTCTCGGTCATTCTAATTTTAACTTTTTGATAGTTAATATTTTAAGCGGCACCATAGCTGTATTGAACGTTAAAAACGTCAACCATCGGGCGGATATAACTAAAGCCGGCATTATGGTCAGTTTTACTAACGTTTTTTTAATAGTTTCGTATGCAATTTTAGAGTATAACACCGCTAATGTGAATTACCGTTCGGGTATCGCAAACGATATTATATGGGGTTTTTTTAATGGTTTTATTTCGGCGATATTTGCTATAGGGCTTCTGCCTTATCTCGAAAGCCTTTTTAAAGTTTCAAGCTCGATGCGTCTGCTCGAATTATCCGATTTAAATCAACCTCTTTTAAGAAGGCTTCTGCTCGAAGCTCCGGGAACTTATCATCATAGTATAATCGTTGGAAATTTAGCGGAGGCCGCGGCGCGCGATATCGAAGCTGATGCGCTGCTTTGCCGGGTTGGCGCTTATTATCACGATATCGGGAAATTGAAGCGCCCCGGTTTTTTTATTGAAAATCAAACCTGCGGCGCTAATATACACGATAATATAAAACCGAATCTTTCCGCTAAATCTATTATGTCTCATACTAAAGATGGCTATGAAATCGGCCTTGAATATCAACTGCCCGTGGAAATACTTGACATTATAATTCAGCATCATGGAACAAATCTTATTACTTATTTTTACTCTAAAGCGCTTGAAACCGCTGAAAAAGGCTCTAAAGACGAACTGCTCGAAGGCGAGTATCGTTATCTTGGTCCGAAGCCTCAAAGCCGCGAAGCCGCTATTATACTTTTAGCTGATGCCGTGGAAGCGGCTTTTAGAGCGTTGAACAAGCCGTCGCCTTCAGCGGTGGAGTCGCTTGTTAAAAAAATAAAGAATGAAAGATTTAATGACGGGCAGTTTGATGAGTGTGATATTACGTTGAAAGATCTCGAAAAAATATCGCTTACGCTCATAAGGATAATAAACGGAATGTATCATTCGCGTATTGAATACCCTGACAGCGATAAAATAGCTCAAAATAAAGTTAAGCAGGCGGCGTTTTCGTGTGATTTAAAAGAGAATGTTTCCGCGCCTTTAGCGCAAACGGCGGTTAAAGACACTGCTACGGGGCCTGCCGCTGTTTCTGAAAATGGCGTTTCGGATGCATTGCGTTCTTTTCCAGCCGAACGTGATGAACCCCGCGACCTAACAAATTCGAATATCGTTAAAGAAGACGGCCGGTCTCAAAATGTTTCAAAGGACGGCATTAATTAATGAAAATAACAGTCAATGCTTTAGATGATAAATACGCTTATTCTTTTACGGCGGTTAAAAAAATTATTTTAAAACTTGCCGTTTTTTTTGATGTTTGTGACAAGTATGAAATTTCAATAAATTTTTGCTCTGTGCGTATGATAAAAAAACTTAACCGTGAATTTAGAAATATCGATAGGGCGACCGATGTGCTTTCATTTTCCGTTGAAGATTCCGGTGAAGTGAAAAAGCGCGTTTATAAACCGCCGCATCCTCTTTTACTTGGCGATATATTTATGTGTCCTGATTATATATTAAAAAATAACGTTATTAAAGGCGGAAATGATTTTCGCTCCGAAACGGCCTATTTATTAGTTCACGGTTTTATGCATCTTGCCGGGTTTGATCATGATGAAGACGGTTATCAGGTTTCAATTATGCGCGTAGAAGCCGAAAAATTTATAAAATCCTGTATAACGAGCTCCGAAACGGCTTCGTTAATAAAGGTGAAGAAGGGATAATTCGGTTTGCAGGCAGAAGTGTTTGAAATAGTTAATTTATCTTTATTCATAGGTGTTTTATTTATGCTTTCGGGATTTTTTTCCGGTTCCGAAGCCGCTATTTTTTCTTTAAGCAGAAATGCTATAAATAAACTTGAAGAATCAGGTTATCGTTCGGTACGTTATATAACTTATCTTTTGAACGACCCTGAAAAACTTCTTATTACAATTATTTTTTGTAATCTTTTTGTAAATACTCTGCTGTCTTCGATGACTACCATTCTTGCTATTGAGATCGCCGTTTATTTTAAGCTGTCGAATGAATTATGCGTTACTATATGCACTATATTGACGACTTATATATTGATTCTTATATGTGAAGTAACGCCGATAAATGTCGCTCTTGTTTTTAACGAAATTTTTTCCAGAGTGGCGGCTTATCCTGTATATATATTAACTTTATTTTTCACCCGCGTTTTACCTCTTATACCCGTGATTAAATTTTTAAATAAGCTCGTTATGCCTTATTTTGGAATAGAGGCTCAGCCGTTGACTACTGAGCAGGAACTTAAATCGGCTATAACAATCGGAGAACGCGAAGGCGCGCTTGAACCGCATGAAAAATTAATAATACACAGCATTTTTGAGTTCGGCGATACCATTACGAAAGAGGTAATGACGCCGCGTATAGATATGACCTGCGTGCGTTCCGACTGCACTATCGAAAACATGTTCAGAGTGTTTAAAGACGCCGGGTATTCACGGCTGCCGGTTTATGAAAACAGCCTCGATAATATAATAGGAATAATACACGCTAAAGATCTTCTCGCCTATATGAAAGACCATCAGGCGAAAAAAAGTTCTTCTATTAAACCGATTTTGAGGCAGGCGTATTTTGTTCCTGAAACGAAGAATATCGATTCGCTTTTAAAAGAATTGCAGCAAAAAAAAGTGCAGATGGCTATAGTCGTAGATGAATACGGCGGTACCGAAGGGCTTATAACTATGGAAGATATACTGGAAGAAATAGTAGGTGAAATACTCG
>CAYQWL010000104.1:0-13042 GCA_964421195.1 uncultured bacterium
GAAATCACGCGCGAATGAAGATGAAAAATTCGGCGCCGGCGAGCAGGGGATGATGGTTGGTTTTGCCTGCAATGAAACCGATGAATATATGCCCATGCCGATAATGTTCGCTCACAGGCTTTGTGAAAGATTAGCGCAGTTAAGAAAAAATAAAAAACTTTCATATCTTCGTCCTGACGGTAAATCTCAGGTTACAATCGAATATGACGGCCATACTCCGGTTCGCGTTGATGCTGTAGTTATTTCAACTCAGCACGCTCCTGAAATCAGTCTGAAAAAAATTGAAGAAGATTTAAAAGAACAGGTAATTAAAAAAGTCATACCCGCTCATATGCTTGATAAGAAAACTAAATATTATATAAATCCTACCGGCCGTTTTGTAATAGGCGGTCCTCATGGAGATTCAGGTCTTACCGGCCGTAAAATTATCGTAGATACCTATGGCGGTATGGCAAGGCATGGCGGCGGCGCTTTTTCCGGAAAAGATCCCACGAAGGTCGATCGCACAGGTGCGTACGGCGCGAGATATGCGGCCAAGAATATAGTCGCGGCAGGCCTTGCGGATCGCTGCGAAGTCCAGGTTGCATACGCTATCGGTGTGGCGCATCCCGTTTCAATAATGGTAGATACTTTTGGAACTGCAAAAGTCCCCGAATGCGAAATAGAAAAATTGTTAATGGAAGGCTCGATTTTTGATCTCAGGCCGGGCGCGCTTATTAAATCTCTTGATCTTAGAAGGCCAATTTTTCATAAAACCGCTCGTTATGGTCATTTTGGTCGTAACGACCGTGATTTTACATGGGAAGCTCTCGATAAAGTGAAGCTTATTAAAAAAGCGGTTAAGTTATAAAATTATAAAAAAAGCTTTTCCGGAAGGCGTCGGGCGCACTCCGGGAAAGCCGTTTTTTATTCGTTCACGGTAAAAAAATTATTTATTTTTTTTGCCTGACGTGAATTCGACTTTCTTTTTTGATTATTTCGTTGTTATTTATTTATTACATGTATTCGGTGGTATTTTAAAAAATATGAAGGCGTTAAATAAAGAAAAAATAATTATCATAGTTATAAACGTAGTTATAATAGGCGCTATTGCAGGCGCTTCATTTTCGTTACTGCCTTCGGAGATAATTTTTAAAAATACTTTTATAGAAGAAATAAAAAAATACGTTTCTCCGGAATTATTAAGTCAGGATTTTCAGAAAATAGTCACCAACCCACAGCTTGGCAATGGACGTGAAAGAGATCTTAAAGAGGTTCCCGAAGCTAAAGATTATAATCGGATCAGCGATTATAACATAGGTTTCGACCCGGCCGGCGCCAATTCCATAATAAACAGAATTAATTCGCGTGTAATAACTATCGCGGGCCTCGGTTTTTTATTTTTGTTCGCTATAGTTTTTTCGTCGGTTTTTAGCGGTATCCTGGGTTCGGTTATTATAGCGCTTATTTCATCAGGATTTGTTTATTATCTTAATCAGGTTAAAGAAATACCCGGTATTTTTATTCAATTAAAAGCCGCTTATATTTATTCATTCGCCGCGTTAGCTCAAAATATGAGCGGAGAAGAAATTAAAGTTTTTGCCGGTCGTTATTATGATATGGCTGTGCTTGTTAAAGGCGTTCTTACTTTTGATTGGCAGCTTAAAACTGGTTTGTTTTTAAGTGTGGCCGTTTTATCCTCTATATTGTTCGATAAAAGAACCGGAAGCTATATCACGCAGCTTGAAGAAAAAATATCTGAAGCCATGCGTTATCAGGCTGAAAATAATAAATTACAGACGGTTATGACGGATGTTAAAAAATTAGATGATAAGTTAAGGCTTTTAAGCGCAAGACTCACTTCGCTTCAAACGCTTACCCGTGTGATAAGTAAGTCGCTCGATTATAATGAAGTTCTTAAAGAAACCATGAAAGTGGTCCAGCAGGTTATAAACGCGGAAAAATGTTCTATATGGCTTCTGGAAGAAAATTCCAACAGGTTATTGCTTAAAGAATGCGGCGGCTGGAAAGATGAAGATAAAAGCAACTTTAATTCTTCTTCCGCTGAGGATGCCGGAATTGTTGGCGAGGCGCTTCGTAACGGCCGTGTTATGGTTGAAACTGAGCATCGCGGTTTTACCAATATTCAGGAAGGGTCTATAATGCCGTCAAAAGCTTGCGCGCCGCTTAAGCTTGGCGATAAAAAACTCGGTATAATAAATATTGAAAAATTTCAAGAAGATTCTAAAGCGGATCAGGAAGAATTAAGAATGCTCGAACTTATTTCGACGCTTTCGGCGGTTGCTATAGAAAATTCTAATTTGTTCAAAAAGACTGAGATGCTTGCTAATACAGACGGCCTGACCAAGTTATATACAAGACGTTATATGGAAGATTTTTTCAGGGCCGAGCTCGAAAAAAGTCAGCGTTATAATCATCCGCTGTCTTTTATAATAAGCGACATAGATCATTTTAAAAGCTTTAACGATACGTATGGTCATCAAATAGGGGATTTCGTTCTTGAGGAAACGGCGAAAGTACTTAAAGGAGCTGTTCGTAATGTCGATCTGGCCGCGCGGTATGGCGGCGAAGAATTTGTCGCAGTACTGCCTGAAACTGATTATAAAGGCGCATTTACATTTGCTGAACGTTTTCGTAAACTCGTTGAATCCAGGGTATATGACGAACCTAAAACGGGCCAGAAATTGCGTGTAACAGTTTCTATAGGCGTTGCTTCATATCCGCTTCATTCTAAAGAGCTTATGGAAATAATTAAAAAGGCTGACGCGGCGCTTTATATCGCTAAAGAATCAGGCCGTAATCGTGTAAAAGTAGCGCCCATTACCAAAGAACAGCTTGCCCGGATAAAACAGCAGAGTTAATTGACGTTTTTGTATATACTGGCCGTTAAGTGTTTTTGCGTATAATATTATTATGAAAATAAAAAAAACGCCCCGGATTATTTCAAAAAATAGCGGCTTTAACGCGGTAGGCATAATTATACTCGCCGCCGTGCTTCTGGTTTCGTGCCTGGTCATAATTTTAATGCCGGCGGAAATAAGAAATAAAGTTTGGCTTTATAATATTATGGTTATTCCGGTTCTTGCCGGCGGTTTTTTATTTAAAGGCGGCGGCGGAACGGTTTTTTCTATTATCGTTATAGTTATATCCACTCTACTTTTCAAAAGCTTTAATGCCGGCGAGCAAACTACGGGCTTTGGCGCGGCGTTTTTAGCGAGCGGAATGATCGCGGAGTGTATATTATTTTTTATAATAGGTGTAGCCGTAGATTTTTCGGAAATTATTTTCGGAAGTTTATCTTCGGCCGTCGATAAACAAAAAAACGATAATGAAGATTTGAATTTTGAAAACTCAAAATTAAGAAAAGAGCTTATCGGAAAGCAGGCGGCCATAGAAGAAAGCAATTCAAAGGTAAATTTTTTGAGTTCTAAAATGGTTTCGCTTCAAAGTATTGCGCGTAAAATAGGCGCGTGCCTTAATATCGATGAATTGTTAAAAGCCACGCTCGAAGCGGCCCACGACTTATTGCGGGCGAAAAAAATATCGATTTTTTTAAAGGGACCGGAAAATACCCTGCTTTTAAAAGCTACTTACGGCTGGCCGTCTATCAATCCGGTTGAATACACGATTGTATCTGAGCAGGAGATACTTTTATGGGCCGTAAAAAATGGTTCTTTGCTTACTTCGGCCGAAATAAGTAAAGACCATGTGCTGGCGGCTATGCAGCGTGAATCAAAATATAAGACTTTAATGTGCGCGGCTATAATGAGTCATGCCGGTGAATCTATAGGCGTGGTAAGCGTGGAAGAGATCGAAGGAAGTAATAAAGTCAGCCCCGATGATGCAAGATTATTTTCGATATTAATGGATTTTGTTTCGCTGTCGTTTAAAAACTCCAGATTGTTTAAAAAGGTAGAGTTGCTCGCTAATACCGATGGCCTTACCAAGCTTTATACGCATCGTTTTTTTCAGGAAGTTTTAAAAGCCGAGATAGAAAAATCTTCTAAAACGCAGAAACAGTTTTCAATAATATTAAGTGATATTGATCATTTTAAACGTTTTAACGATACGTACGGTCATCAAGCGGGAGATTATGTGTTAGAACAAACCGCGGCCTGCTTTAAATCGTGCGTTAGAAATATCGATGTTATGGCCCGGTACGGCGGCGAAGAATTTATCGCATTGCTTCCCGAAACTAACGTTAACGGAGCTTATGTAATGGCTGAACGTATTAGAAAGGCCGTTGAATCAAAAATTTATCAATTTAACGATCAGACTCTTAAAGTAACTGCCACGCTCGGTGTCGCAACTTATCCGGTTGATTCTCAAAATAATATTGATCTGGTTAAAAAAGCCGATCTTTCACTTTACTTTGGTAAAGAAAACGGCCGTAACCGTGTCGCCGTGGCATCGATGATTCCAAATCTCGAAGAATGGCTGGATAAAAAAGAAAAAAAGGGTTAATGAAATGAATAATCAAAAGTTTAAAAAAAATCGTGGTTCGTGGTTTTATAATGCAGAATATAAAACGCTGGTTTGTATAATCATATTTTTGCTGACATTCTTTACTGATGTCATGTTGTTTTCGTTCTGTAAAGCCGGAACGGCGGAAAAGAATGTATCGGAATATATAAAACCTGATTTTTTAAAAGATATAAATGATACGCTTGAGGTTCTTGCGGCTGTCGGTAAAAAATTAGCGGCCGATCAGACTTTAATCGATTCTCATCTTGAAAAACGTTTGAACTCGCTTTTAAATGGCCCTGAATCGCTCGTATTTACGGCCGGAAAATGCGTTTTTAATGAAAAAGAAAATGAGATAGTATATCCTGATATTTCTATAAAATTAAAAAATGCGCTTTTCGATTCGCTTAATGTTGAAACTGCGTCTATAGATATTAAACATATTTCATTCGATGCTGTAGCGTTATTTTCTAATGGCCGGCTCAGGGTTAAATCACAAAATGAAATAACTGCTGAAATTAAGGTGGCAGAAAGAGATCTTAATGATTATTTAAAAGTGAAAGCTGAAAAGATTAAAGTTAGAAGACCTTATGTTAAATTCGATAAAGGCAGGCTTTTAATAGGCGGTAATGTAAAATATGGTATATTTGTGGTTAAGTTTGATGCCGCGGGTGTGTTTAAAATTACAGGAGATTCACAGATAAATTTTGATATTAAAAAATTAGATGTTAACCGTATGAGAATGCCGTCTAATTTTGTACGTAAAATAATATCTAAAATAAACCCTATAATGGATCTTGATAAATTTCCGTTTAAGTTAGTGATGAAAAAAATTGAAGTCAGCGACGGATATCTGATTTTTTCTTCAAAGTAGGTATGGGGTGTAATGTTTACTAAAAGAAATATAATTTTTCTTTTGATAATTTTTCTTGCGGTTTTTCTTTCTCTTATAGTTTCAATTAAAAAAATTATCCTGGAAAATAATAATAATAATATAGAAGTATGCATTGATTTTCGAAAAATTGAAAAAATATGCAGTATAGAAGGCGGCGATATTTATGCCGGCTTTCAGATGTTGCTTAAAAGCGGTATAAACAGTGTTTTAATTCACGAAGATACTCTCGCTTCTCTTTCCGATTCGTCGCAAATATCCATGATGAATGGCGGCGAGCTTTTAAAAAATTTAAGATCTCTTACCATCATTAATCCGATGCTGAAAAATATTATAGATAAAAAAGCTATAAAGCCTAATTATACCTATATTATAGTTGCCGATACCGCAATGCATGATAGGATTTATAGCGAACTGAAGATACGCTTTAAAGACGATGAATTAAAAACCGCAATTAAAACTGAAAATATATCGTTTGAAAATGGCGCGGAAACGGCTCCTTTGCATTTGATTTCGGTTAATAGCGTTAGCGCGGAACTTTATAAACTCGGCCTGGGTTTTAATTCTAAAACTCTTGCTTTAGTTAATGAACTGGGTTTTTCGGTCGTACTCGGAATATCTAATTCTAATTTTTTAACTATAAATCAAATCGATCGTCTTTGTGAAAATATTCAAAACGTTCCTAATCTTTCCGCTATTTTGATAGAAGGCGGTGTTGTTCCTGGTTATTCGAGTTCCGATTTAAAAAATGTAGATTATTTTGGCGGAAAAATGACGGCGCTCAGTAAAATAAAGGCTAAATTCGCTTTAATCGAGGGCGAAAAAATATTAAGCCTTGATTCGATATCTGGATATTTAAGTCATATGACTATTAACGCTCATAGATTGTCATCAGTTAAAACGCAGCCGCCGTCTGATGCCGCGGGATGTGATACGGCCATAGCGCGGTTTATGCGCGCCGTGAAAGAAAGAAATGTAAAATTAATTATATTTGAAGGGCTAAACGAAAAAATACTCGGCGATTCTTCGAATTTACTTGTACAGAATTTTAATTTTTTATCTTCGCTGGTACGGAGCGTAAAATCCGCCGGATTTAATATTAAACCTTCGGCCGCTTTAGAAAGCGATCTGGCCGCTCCAATTATGATTGTTATAATTGGATGGGGCGTTCTTGTATTGTATATATTGTTTTTTGAATATGTTTTTAAAATGCCGCGCAGGATATCATATTTAGTATTAATATCGTTTATGGCATTTATGCTTATTTTTACCCTTAAATGGTATTTGAATGCGGCTATGGTTTATTATAGATTGGCTCTCGCTTTTATGTGCGTTATAATAATACCGATGTTTACGGTTTTATATAAATTTAGCGGTGAGACCTGGCGTTTTGAAAACAACGGCGGTTTTTACGCCGTATTCTACCGGGCTGTTTTCAGTCTTTTGAACGTAATTTTTGTTACCGCTCTTTTATCGGCTATGATAATAGGCATTCTTTCGTCGGCAGGTTTCGTTAACGGTATTCAAATTTATGCCGGTTTTAGATTCAGCGGTATTTTAATTATCCTTTTCGCTTTTTGTTTATCGGTACGAGTCGAACATTTAAGCCGGAAAATTAAGAAAATGTTAAATGAGTCGGTTAAAATATATCAGCTTGCGGGAGGGCTTTTATTTCTGGCGGTTTTCGCGCCTTATGCCGCCGTTATTTTGAATTTTGGCGACGGTATTATGGAGGCGTCTTTTTACTCTGAATGTGCATACGGCCTGAACTATATAGTCGATAAAATTTTTGGCGTATGTCCTTCATATTATGAAGCTTTTATTGGTTATCCTTTCCTTTTGCTTTATTTTTATTTAAATTACCTTAGAATTAAAATTTTTAATCCCGTGTTAATGGCTTTTGGTATTATAGCTCCCGCGGGTATAGTTATTTCCGCCTGTGCGGTCAACTATCCGTTATATATTATATTTGTAAGGCAGTTTGCGAATTTATTGACCGGTATTGCTTCAGGTACAGCTTTATGTTTTATCGTTTATCTGGCCGGGGTTTTTTACAACGGCGAAAAAAGCCGGAACGCCGGCGGGGCGAAAGAGGCTGATGTAAGAACGATATGATAGAATTTAATGAAGTATCAAAGGTATATGATAATGGGACGGTGGCGCTTAATAATATTTCAATACGCATTGAAAAAGGCGAGTTCGTTTTTTTAATAGGCCCTTCGGGAGCCGGAAAATCAACTTTTTTAAAGATGATATTTCGTGAAGAAAAACCTACTTCCGGACAGGTTTTTATTGATTCAAGAGATATAACGGCTTTGCGCCGCGACGATGTGCCTTATTTAAGACGTAATATAGGCGTGGTTTTTCAGGATTTTAAATTGCTTAATGATCGCAGCGTGGGAGAAAATGTGGGGTTCGCTCTTCAGGTTATGGGAATGAGCTCGGCTGTTATAAATAATTCGGTAACGCGGGTTCTCGATCAGGTCGGGCTTTCTACTAAAAAAAGAATGTATCCCGCTCAACTGTCGGGCGGCGAAAAACAAAGAGTTTGTATAGCGCGCGCTATCGTTAATAATCCGGCGATACTGGTTACCGACGAACCTACGGGAAATTTAGACCCGTATATATCATGGGAAATAATGAAACTTATGATTGATATAAATAGTAAGGGAACGAGCGTGATATTCGCCACTCATAATAAAGAATTAGTGGATAGAATGCGTAAGCGGGTACTTGTTTTAAAGGACGGCAGGTTGATTAAAGACGAGCAGCGCGGCAGTTTTGATTATGATTCGCTTTAAAAATCGGGTGTTTTAAAGGCAGAGGTTTATGTACGGCTTCAAATATATATTATATGAAACATGGATATCTATTAAAAAAAGCGCCACTATGTTATTTAGTGCGGCGATTATTATAACGACCGCTTTGAGTTTGCTTGGCTTTTTTATAGTGACTCAGAATTTATTAAGGGCGGTTTTAAAGGATATAGAAAATAATCTTCAAATCGTTGTGTTTCTTGAAGACGGTTTTAATGAAAGAACTTTGAAGGAGGCTGTAATACCTTCGATCAAACGTTATCCGCAGGTAGCGGATGTAGAATTCGTAGATAAAAATCGGGCCTGTGAAGAATTAAAAAAAGATATCGCCGAATTAGATGAAATATTTTCAGTTATCGAGGATAATCCGCTGCCGTCTTCTCTTCGAATAGGCGTAAAAACTCCAGATGCGCTTGAACCCACTCTTCAGCGGCTTAAAGCGGAAAATGGAATTATAATAGATGAAATTACTTACGGCGGGGAAAACGTTCGTAATTTTTTGAAGGCGTCTGAAAAATTTAAACATTTTAGCGTTATATTTTTAGTTTTATTCATTATCACTTCGGTAATCGTAACTTCATCGACTATTAAATTAACGATTTATTCTCGTAAAAATGATATCGAAATAATGAAGCTATTTGGAGCGACTTATTGGTATGTTAAGGGGCCGTACGTTATCGAAGGAGTCGCTCGCTTTCTTTTTTCGTCGCTGCTGGCGATAGCGCTGGTGTTTTTTTTAAAAAATAGTGCGATTACTGAAATCGTCCGAAACGTTCATTTTTTGAGCGGATTTAAATCGGAAGCGTCCATGTTTGAAATATGCTGGAAACTTTCAATTACTGGTATTTTGCAGGGAATTATCGGTGCTTTATGGTCAACTTCGGCTATTTTATCAGAAAAAGATTAAAATTAAAAACGTTCGGTTTTTATCAAACGATTTTTATATGCCTGACAGCTTTTACTTTATGGCATTGTTTTTTTATGCCTTTATCGAAGGCCGCGTCCGTTGAAGAAGGACTACGGGAGGCGGCTGAGGAGCCCGGAGTACAGAATTTAAATGATAAAGACAGGCTTTATGAGATAGAAGCGCTTATAAATAAAAAACAAAGCGAAATAGAGCAGGTTAAAGAATCTATAGAGTCTTATCGCGGTGAACGTAGAATAAAAGACGAAGAATATCAATCCGCGCGAAAGCGTCTGGATGAAAATGATAAAAAATGGCGCCGGCTTTATGACGAAAAACTTCGTTTATCCAAGGAATTAAAGCTAAGTACCGATAATCTTTTAAGAAAAAAAATACTTTTAAATGAACGTATTAAGGCGGCTTATAAAAATTCATTCAGGAAAAAAAGCGGATTGATGTTAAAAGCAAGATCGTTTGTGGAATTTTACGTTAATTTAAATTATTTAACCCGCATAATAAAATTTGATACGGTATTTATAGCAGATATTTTAAAAAAAGTTGACATGGTAAAAAAACAAAGAATTGAACTGGGAAATAAAATTAAAGAACTTGAAATAATAAACAGGGAAAGCCTCGATTATGAAAAAAATTTGAAAATTTCGAGTTCGAAAATCGGCGGGCAGCTCAGTGTTTTGTTTGAAAAAGAGCTTGCGTTAAAGCAGGAACTCGGCGTATTATATCTTGAAAAAGAACGTATTGAAAAGCTCGTGGTAGAGCCGCGGCGGCCGGTAGAAACGAAGCCGGAGGCGGAGCCTGAAATTGTTAAGAATGTTCAGGCGAATGAAAATGAAGGCGCCATTGAAAATGTGGATGCCGTTGAAAAAAAAACGGACGTCGTCGATATTTCGAAACTCGCTCTCTCCTGGCCTTTAAAACGCAGTAAAAGCGTACGTTCTTTTTATGGAACTCAAAAAGATTTGAAATATAATGTTAATTATTTTAATTCAGGCATCGATATTGCTGGAGACTTTAATGAAGAAGTTCTGGCTGCATTCGATGGGCGTATTAAATATAAAGGCGAGATGAAAAGTGTAGGAAAACTTATTATTATCGACCATGGCGGTAATGTGACTACGCTTTATTCTCACCTCGGAATGATAGACGCCGGAATGGGGCAGCAAATTAAACGCGGTGAAACAGTGGGCCGGCTTAGAGAAAAAAGCGCCGCTGATAATACGTCAAAACCGTTTTTACATTTTGAAGTTAGAATTAACGGTAATACGAAAGATCCGATGGATTATTTATAAAGTTTCCTTGAAAAATAAACGATTAAATAGTATAATTAAAGTAAAATGTAATAAACATAATCTGGAGGAGAACTTTTTGATGGATGTTCGAGCTAAAATTCATATTGGTTTTGTCGAAAAAATTGCGTATTTTTTAATTAGATCAACCGCCGCGTTATTTTCGTTCGTATTTTTATTTACGCTTATAATTTCACAATCCGGTCCGGTTTTCGCGGGGGCCGTTGATATCGGCTCTCTCGATAGTTTAAATATTGTTCGTAAAGTATTTGGTTTAATAAAATCCGATTATATAAAAAAAGACATTAAAGAAAGTGATTTGCTGACAGGCGCTATTAACGGGATGCTTGAATCTTTAGATGATCCTTACAGCCGTTATCTTGAACCGCAGAATTTTAAAGATATGCAGTCGGATACATCGGGTGAATTCGAAGGCGTGGGCATCGTTATATCGGTAAAAAATAAAATACTTACCGTGGTATCTCCTATCGATAGCACTCCAGCGGCGAAGGCGGGCATAAAATCAGGCGATAAAATTATTAAAATCAATGGTGAAGATTCTGAAAAAATGAATTTGCACGATGCCGTAAACAGGATGCGTGGTAAAAAGGGTACTAAAATAACGCTTACTATATGGCGGCCGAGTTTTATCGAGCCGAAAGATTTTATTTTGAATCGTGACGTTATTCCTCTTAAAACGGTTAAATCTAAAATGGTAGATGAAAAAGTCGGTTATGTAAGACTTTCTCAGTTTACAGAAACTACCGCTTCAGATCTCGAAAAAGAACTTAACGATTTAGAGGCGCGCGGTATCGAAGCATTGATCCTCGATTTACGCGACAACCCCGGCGGGCTGCTTACTGCCGCAATCGATGTTTCACGTAAATTTATAGATAAAGGAACCATAGTCACCGTTAAAAGCCGCGATGGAAAAACGCTTAATCTGTCTTCTTATTACAGGTCGCATCCGCTTTATCCTCTGATAGTGCTTATTAATAAAGGTTCGGCTTCGTCTTCCGAGATAGTAGCCGGTGCTATTCAAGATAATAAAAGAGGCATATTGCTCGGAGTTAAATCTTTTGGGAAGGGTGTTATTCAAACCGTTATACCCATGGAAAATAACGCCGGACTTATTTTAACTACTGCATGGTATTTTACTCCGTCGGGCCGCTCGATACATAATGTGGGTATAGAACCTGATATTACTATCGATCAATCGGTTTTATCTTCCGAGGAAATTGCGGGAATTTATGATTCATATTCTAATCTTACGAATTCTGACTTATCGATTGAAGATATCGAAACGACCGCGGAAAATATATTATTAAGCGCCGGTGAGCTTAAAAAGTACGATATTAAAGCCGGCGATATACAGTTGATAAAAGCTATAGAAATATTAAGGGGCGATCGTCTTACTTCTACGACTATTTACGATGCGCCGGGGAAAAATAAAAAAATGATAGCGTCAAGCGATTTTAATGACGGCAATTAGTTTTTTTATGCTTTAAAATTTTGCGGCGCTTATTTTGGGTTTATATTATAGTGTTTGTGTCGGCATGCCGACGAAAGCGGTTGATAATGTATAAGGTTATTTATTTTCATTGCCGGCGCGGTTTCACTCTGATAGAAATAATGATAGTTATAGCGATTATCGGCATACTTATGTCGATGGGATTCGCTTATTATCAACGCGCTAAAGACCAGGCTTTGATTAAAACCTGTAAAAAAAATATGTTTACTTTAGAGGGCGCGATAACTCAGCATTCGCTTAACACCAATAATGAAAATTATTCCGATACTATAACGGAAGCTTTTATTAATGAACTCGTTCGAGACGGTTATTTAAAGGCGCCGTTAAGCTGTCCGTTCGGGGGTAAATTAACGCTCGAAACTAAAACCTATAATAACGTAAAAGAACGTACGGTGCGTTGCTCGCTTCATGGTACGAGACATGATCCGTAAAAAATATGTGCGGTTAATATATATTTATAAAACCGCTAAATATATAATGTTAAAGGTGGTAAGTTAATGAATTTTAAAGGTCTCAGACCCGCATATGGTTATGGCGGATTGGAACCGGAGTTTTGCGATTATAAATCATCCAGATTCACTATTCTTTCAGTTCCATACGATTCTACGACTTCTTATAAAGTCGGAACGCGTGAAGGGCCTATGGCAATTATTAATGCTTCAATGAATATGGAATTATACGATATAGAAACGGGAACCAATCCATTCGAAGCTGGTATTTGCACGCTCCCCGCAGTCGAACCCGATATGAGCGGGCCCGAAGTTTTTATGAAAAGTCTTGAAAAAATATGCTCTAAAATTATAGCGGATAATAAAATTCTTATTACTTTAGGCGGCGAACATTCCATATCTTATTCGCCGATTGCCGCTTATTATAAAATTCTAAAGAAACGCGGGCTAAAAATGGCCGTAGTTCAAATCGATGCGCATTCAGACCTCAGAAGCGATTTTGAAGGCACCAGATATAATCACGCCTGTGTTATGCGTAGAATTCGTGAAGAATTTTCTATCGAAACCGTTCATGTTGGAATACGTTCTTATTGCGAGGAAGAAGCGCGGTATATTAAAAAGCATAAGGTTAAAATATTTCATGGTAGTGAAGTTTCGGGGCGGCTTGTCGAAAAAACTCCGG